>JBGSXW010000003.1:0-113211 GCA_041751215.1 Saccharimonadales bacterium (SeqCode)
GCGGTTTGGCACCTCGATGTCGGCTCATCACATCCTGGGGCTGGAGCAGGTCCCAAGGGTTCGGCTGTTCGCCGATTAAAGTGGTACGCGAGCTGGGTTCAGAACGTCGTGAGACAGTTCGGTTTATATCCGGTGTGGACGCAAAGAAATTTGAGGAGAGTTGCCCCTAGTACGAGAGGACCGGGGTGAACGAACCTCTGGTGTACCGGTTGTCACGCCAGTGGCATTGCCGGGTAGCTATGTTCGGAAGGGATAAGCGCTGAAAGCATCTCAAGCGCGAAGCCTACTCCAAGATTAGATTTCTCTATGAGCCCCCTGAAAGACGATCAGGTTGATAGGCGCACGGTGTAAGCGTAGCAATACGTTGAGCTTAAGCGTACTAATAGGGCCATTGACCTTCTAGCCAGATCACTTGTGCCGTGTTTTTCCCAGGGCAAAAAGCAATTTTTGTCTCCGGTAAAACGCTCCGTTGACTGCCTTTGGTAGTCACAAGCACAAGTAGTCTGGACTATCTATTAGCGACAGACATGACTGGTGGTTGGTACAACTAACGTTGTACCCGCACTCATCACATCCATCTAAATACAATATCGATTAAATATGCGATCCATCGCATAGACATCGCCTTTAGTGCTTTGCACAAATCCTTCTGGGGTTTGTGCTTGGATGCTCTACAAGGAATATACCGAGGAGTGAGCGAGCAGTATATGCATACTGTGAGTGAACGACAGAGGTAAATATGACACGGTAGAGCGCCAAGAGCTTTGGACAGAGCAAGTTGCTTTTGCAACTTGGCAGGTCCAAAGCGTCACAAGCACCAGAGGCGGTGTCTATGGCGAGGGGGAAACACCCGTTCCCATCCCGAACACGGCAGTTAAGCCCCTCAGCGGCGACAATACTACATTTGTGGGAAGATAGCTCGATGCCGCACTATGATCTGATAATCGCTAACGCGAGGCTCAGATCGTGTGTTAGGAGTAAAGCGAATAGCTTAAGCTCCAATCGCATTGCTTTAACTGGCGGCCGCAACGGCTTGTTGCCGCATCAAACAGTTGAAGTGATATCTTAAAACCCCTGGGCCGTTCCAGGGGTTTTTGTTTACTTAAGATCTTGAAAAATTACACTTTTTATGTCAAAATAATCCAAATGACTGAACATGAGACCGATCCTACACTAGAACCACCAGTAGTCGAAGCTGTTACATCAACAGAAGGCCTTGTCGACAAGCTTGTGGTTCTTGGCGCTGCTTCTATCGAAGAAGGCCATCGCGAGTACGCCAACGGTGTTACCTGGGTTCAGCGGTTTCAGGACGGTTCCATGAGCTTTTTACTCGAGCGTGAAGGCATGCCAGACGAGAGACTGCATATTATCAAAGGACTTTCTGATGCTAAACGAACTCTCTACGAAATGACGGTGTCTCCAGATCGCAATGTGTTGGCCATAGACGTAAAGACCAGCAATGGTAAAGAGGCTATGGCATTTCGCCAGCGCACGGGCGATCCAGAAAATCCCCGCCTAAGACCATTCCTTGGAGTCCTTCTCGAGGGGTTTAGAGACTAGCCGCTAAGACACAATAAAAAAGTCGTTTGTAAATATTGACGTAAACGCTTTGAAGTGATACTATATGGGTGTAATAAACGTAAGAAGTGTGGAGATAACACCATGGCAGGTACCAAGAAAGGCGGCGAGAAAGCCGCTTCAACCAACAAGACACGGTACGGTGCAGACTTCTATGCTCAAATTGGAGCCAAGGGTGGGAAGAAGGGGCACACAGGAGGCTTTTACGCCAATCGTGAGCTCGCACGTATCGCAGGTGCTAAGGGTGGCCGTATTAGCCGCCGCAGCAAGACCACTGCTTAAGCAGTACTTGTCTGTAGAACCTTCCCCATAACTCCATTCCAGTCTAAGACCGTCTTGGTCGGCTGCAAACGGACTCAACGCTCGTCAACGTATCTTTCAGATATGCTGACTCACGGTTCACCGTTTTCGCTCAACCAACACCGGTATTATCACTGGAAGCGAGTTATGGGCAGGTCCTAGCACTTACGAATCTTCCTAAAAACACCGGTTAACGCCGGTGTTTTTATTTCCTGGTTTTTCTAATTTTACAGATCTTAGAAGCCGGCACCTGCCACTCACAGCCGCAGTTATGACAGAGGTAGGCAACGTTACTGAGCGCAAAAGCATTGCTGCGGCAATCGGGGCATTTACTTCGCTTATGGAGCCAGTCTCGGTAGCTGTCTACGCAGTGCTCAATGTGGGCTTCGTCGATGTCGATTTCATATAGTTTTGCTAGCTCCTTTGCCTTAGCCCAGGCCTGAACCTCCATTATCAACAGATGAAAATCGTCTCGATATTGGGAGTGTCTGAGCTCGGCATGACCAATTTCGTGCAACAACGACCAGATGCCAGATGGTTCTTGCAGGGCGGTGGAATCAAAATGCACAGACTGGCTAGTCGGCGACCACACAAAGGCTTCATCATCCTCAAAGGTTAGGTGCTTAAAGTCTCCGATAATCTGTTTAGCTAGGGATTGCATCGGGTAGAGCCCTTTTTGCTTCTACATAACAACCGTAAATTACTGCATTCTCGGCATCATGGGCCATTACAATGGCGGGCGGCTTTCTGTGTGGCATAAAGTAGCTCTTAAATGAGGCGGTCAGGTGAGCTTCGAATTTAGCAAAGTTTGCGCCCATACCTCCGCCAACAATAATCACATTAGGTTCGATTACTCGGCAAAGGTTGTAAAATCCTGGCGCCAGTAAGTCTGCATAATCATTCCAAACATTTGGATCTTCGACATCACTTCCAGGCGCGCCGTTTCTTTCGGTAAAGGCCTTACCTGAGGCTATTTGTTCCCAGATTTTTAGTTCGCCGTCATGATTTACGAGCGTCTGTCCTCCCTCGCAGTTAACTAAAACCTCGGGGACTTGATTTTGGTACGTGACCCCTGTTCCAATGCCGGTACTAAGGGTGACATAGAGCACGCTATCAAAGTCTTTTCCGGCTCCCATTGCCGACTCGCCGATAGCGCCGACGTTTGCGTCGTTATCGATAACAACTGGAACCGAAAAGGCCTCGACGAGAGGGGTTTTTAAGTCGGCGCTTTCCCAGGCTAGATTGCCGCAGCTGATAATCTTTCCCTCGGTGCGGCTTATCGTCCCAGGAGCCCCAACTCCGATAGTTGCCGGCGCTCTATCCGCAAGACTGGTTTTTACAACCTCAATCAAGTTCGGCACAAATACTGAAAAATCTTGATCTGTAGGGAAGTCTGTTACGTCTTCAATGACACCATCATCGCTTAAACAAGCGACACGAGTCTTGGTTCCTCCGATGTCTATACCCAAGTACATGACAACAGTATATCGTATCTCGTATTTAGTATTTAGAATTTCAAACTTCCAGCCTACAAACTTACTCTATACAGAAGCTAATCAATTGTGGTATAATAGGCACATTAACAGGGAGAAGTGATAGTGGCACAATTGTCATATCGAGCTCAGACTATGTTGTTTTACGCCAGCCGTATCTTGCTGGTCTTGCTCGCGCTAGGACTATTAATTGGCGCCATTATGTTTGTTGCGAATCTTGCTAGTAGCAACGAGGACGACAACACCCCTGAAATTACTACAACTGAATCCGAAGAATCTAACGAGCCAGGCCCAGTAGAACAAGAATACGACGTAATCACCGACGCTCAAAGAGAGGATGAACAGCAAGAAGCTCAAGAAGAGCAGGCTAGAGCCGAGCAAGAAGCGGCAAGACAGCGCCAACAGGCTCAGGCCCAAGCCCGAGCTCAAGCCGAAGCCGAGCAAAGACAACGACGCCAAGCTGCAGCTCGCCGTGAAGCTCAAGCTGCAAATCAGCCAGCCACCAAGGGAAATATCCCAAACACTGGGCCAGCCGAGCTCATCGCCTTTATATCGATACCGGTAATTGTTTATGCTAGCGTTCGCTATTACGACGCAAAGCGTTTACTCAACAACCCTAATCGCCGCTAACTCTTTACATACATCTGTTAAAAGCGTAAAATACACCTCAAGTGTTGTCGGTGCTCCCATAGGCACCTACAAAGCTACATTTTTTGAAGGGAGATTTTCTTAACTATGGCTAAAAAAACACTCACTATGGATGAGTTGTTAACGGAGGAGGCTGTACGCGAACTAGCGTCAGGCGACATCGTTGAAGGAACCGTACTATCGGTTGAAAAACATGAGGTCTGGGTTGATCTTGGCGAACTTGGTTTAGGCCGAGTTATTCGTCGCGAGATTAGCCGAGGTCAAGAGCTCGAGAAAGGACAGTCAGTTGCTGTCAGTGTGGTAGATCCAGAAACAGATGACGGCTACGCTCTGGTCAGCATGCGCAAGGCCGCAAAAGACCGAGGTTGGGACGAGCTTAGCCGAGTCTTTGATGATAAAGAAACAATTGAAGTTCGAGCCTATGACGCCAACCGCGGTGGTTTACTGGTTGAACTCGAAGGCATTCGCGGCTTTTTGCCGGTCAGTCAGCTATCGGCGGATCATTATCCTCGAGTTGCTGGAGCCGACAAAGACGAGATTATGCAAAAACTCACTGCGCTTACCACCGAGAACCTAAAAGTTAGAATTCTTGATGTTGATCGTAAAGAAAACAAGCTAATCTTTTCTGAAAAAGAAGCCATTCGCGAGGCCATGCAGGCCGAATTTGAGAAGCTAAAAATTGGCGATGTCGTAGACGGAACAGTTACCGGTGTTGTCGACTTCGGCGCATTTGTAAATGTTAGCGGCATCGAAGGTTTGATTCACATCTCTGAGATTTCTTGGGACCGAGTAGAGAACCCATCCGATTACATCAAGGTTGGTGATCAAGTTACTGCCAAGATTATCGCTATTGATAAAGATCGCTTGTCGCTATCACTCAAGCAGACCCAGGACGATCCTTGGCTGCAAGAAGTCGATAAGTACAAAAAAGATCAAGAAGTTGAAGGTAAAGTGACTCGCATTACGCCGTTTGGTGCTTTTGTTCAGCTCAGCCCAGCCGTTGAAGCTTTGGTTCACGTATCAGAGCTCGGCAAAGGCGACACCGCTGATCCAGAGAAAATCTTTAACCTCGGCGAAAAGAAGCAATTCGTAATTCTTGATGTCGACAAAGAGGCTCGCAAAATTAGTCTAGGACTGAAAAAGTAGCGTTTACCAGGAACGTCTATATGTAGTTAACCAGCAAATACGAAAGGAGATCGCCGATGAGTACGCAAACAATTGAAATCGAAGCAAATATCACCGTCGGCGATCTTGCTAAAAAGCTGGACCTGCCGGTAGTAACTCTAATCAGTGAGCTCATGAAGAATGGGGTCATGGCTACGGTTAACGAGTCAATCGATTACGACACCGCACAAATTATTGTCGGCGAGCTAGCCGCAGATGTTGAGATAAAACCAGCCAGCGACGCCGGAGATGAAGTCAGTCGAAGCAAGCGCGAACTAACCGATCAGGCATCGGCCCGAGCACCAGTCGTTGCCGTCATGGGCCACGTCGATCACGGTAAAACCAGCCTGCTCGACGCCATTCGTGAGTCAGATGAAGCCGACAAAGAAGCTGGTGGCATAACTCAGCACATCTCGGCCTACCAGATCGAGCATAGCGGTCGCAAGATAACTTTCTTAGATACACCCGGACACGAAGCCTTTGCGGCGCTGAGAGAGCACGGAGCTAAGCTTACCGACGTTGCCATTATTGTGGTGGCTGGTGACGATGGCATTAAGCCTCAAACCAAAGAGGCGATTCGTTTTGCGCGCCAGGCCGGAGTTAAAATGGTGGTTGCCATTAACAAAATGGACAAGCCAGGTGCCGATGCCAACCGGGTTAAGCAGCAACTTTCAGAAGAAAACCTACTAATCGAAGAGTGGGGCGGCGACATCGTCACCGTCGAAGTATCAGCCAAGGAAAAGCAGAACATCGATAAATTACTCGACATGGTGTTGCTAGTAGCCGATGTCGAAGAGCTCAAAGCGGAATTTGATGTTCCAGCCGAGGGTTTGGTTATCGAGTCGCACATGGAAAAGGGCAAAGGCCCGGTCGCAACTGCGCTAGTTGAGCACGGTCTGCTCAAGGCTGGAGATTACGTAGTTGCCGGCGCTACTTACGCAAAAGTTCGAACCTTATCTGATACATTAGGCCGAAGTATCGTTGAAGCTGGACCTTCGACGCCGGTTATTATCACTGGCTTTAAAGAACTTCCCGAGTTTGGCGACATATTTGCTGTGGCCAAAACCGAGAAGGAAGCGCGTTTTAAAGCCGAAGTTGGTGCCAAAGACCGCAAGCAAACCAGCAGCATTGCTACCACTGGAGCTCAGCTGATAGCTAAAATCGACCGCGAAGCAGCCGTTACCGAATACAACATCATTGTCCGGGCTGACGTTCAGGGATCGCTAAAGTCGGTAACTGATAGTCTGCGCTCACTCGATCGTGATGACATTGCCGTTAAAATTGTCGGAACCGGTGTCGGACACTTAACCGATGGTGACGTTACTCTGGCAGAAACCAGCGACTCTGTTATTTATGGCTTTAATGTTGATATTCCCGTTAGCGTTAAGAGACTAGCGGTCACTAAAAAAGTGCCGGTGCGCATCTTTAAAGTTATTTACGAACTGATCGATGACGTTAAGGCGTCAATGGAGGCCATGCTCAGCCCCGATATTGTTGAAACCGAGCTAGCCAAGCTGACAATTAAAGGAGTTTTCCGCACGACCAAAGAGTCGATTATTTGCGGCGGAGAAGTCAAAAGTGGCAAAGCCGTGTCGGGTGTGTTAGTCCGGGCAAAACGCGGCGAAGAAATACTCGGCGAGGCTCAAGTTACTTCGTTGCAGCGTGGCCAGCAAGAAGCCAAAGAAGTCATAAAGGGCGAAATGTGCGGGCTCCAACTTAAAACCGAATCTAAGATCTTGCTAGAAGAAGGCGATGAGCTAGAATTCTTTACCCGCGAAAGCGTTGCTCGCAAACTTTAATCAGGGCTAAATATGAATCCATCAGGCGATCAAAACTCAAATCCGGAGTCTAACCCAGAAAAGGCGCTCGGAGGCGAGAGGCGAGCTGATGAAGGCGAACGCCGAAGCTATAGCGGCGAGGTGATGGCGTGGTTGTTGCATCGTCGTCGCCCAGACGATGTCGATTGGAGCCAGATTTGGCAAAAGCGCGAAGGCAATGAGGACAGCAACGCGGCCGACTTAAATGCCGGCGAAAAACTACACGAACAACCGCTTAAAGAGCGCTACTCAAGACTTAAAGAGTCGATTGGTCGTTGGATGTCTGGTGGTTCCGACAAAGAGAGCAGCGAAAATCCTGATGAGGGCAAACCCCAGGTTGGCGGCGCCAACAAACCACCAGAAAAACCACCGACTCCAGAAGCGCCAGAGGCCAGCCCACCAGAGAGGCGACGACCTTATAAGGTTAAGCGCCCTTTGCCTCAAGTTGATGCGCAAGGAGTCCATCGCTACGAGTTCGACCCAGACCGACCTAAAGATCACGATTTTCGCAAAGGTTTGCTGGTCGGTGGTTTAGCGGTCGGGTTGTGGCAGCGTCGCAAGCGCAAACGACTTGAGCGGCGTCTAACCGGGGATCTAGAAAAGCAGGCCGATGATATTAAAAAACTCAAAAAGGTTATTAAGACCGATCAGCTCGAAAAAGAGGTCAAATCAGACACTCCTAAGCCAGCTAAAACCGAGATAAAGCAGCCAGCAGCTAAGGCTGAGGTAGTGAAGCCGCAAACTCCGGAGGTGCCTTCGGCTGTATCCGTCGAGGCTGTAGCTGCAGCTGGCTCGATGGTGGCGGCAGCGGTAGAAATCGAGCCAGTAGCAGCAGAGCAACCTAAACTTCGACCTGCTCCAGAGGCAGCCCCGAAGTCAACAAGCGAGCCAGTGCAAGAGGTAATCAAGCCCGACAAGCCACCAATTGAGCTAAAAGTACAGAGCGCAGAAACTAAAACAAACCAGCCACCAAACCCCACTCCGCCAAAAGAGCTCGAGCAAAACCTGCAAACTCAGAGTGTTGCAAGCAAGCCCGAGATCATCAGACCTTCTGCTAATCAGCAGACTCCTAAAATCGACCGCAAGCATACCGCAGAAACAGAGGTAAACGTTAAAGAGACGATTAAAAATACGAGCGAGTCTATTGAGTTTGCAAACGCAAGTAATGCTAAGAAACGGCGTTTTGCAGAAGCTGGCAGTGGAGCGGGCGGTGCGCCGGCGCGAAGCCCGGCTTTTGACGCCGGCTTTCCCGCTCCAGAAGATAAAACTCAACAAGAGCGAGCCGCTCAAGCTTCGGATTCTGACTCCACCCCTGATGAAGTGCAGTTGTTTATCAAAATCGGCCTGATATTAACAGCGGCCGGTGTGGTATTTTTGCTCACTCGTCTATTGTTCTAAGCTATTTACAAACGACACGCAAAAGTAGGTAATACTTGCTTTTTTAAAGCCTTTATGCTTAAATAGGAAATAGCAAAAGCCAAAACAAAACTTCAAATATGCAAACACACACCGAACAAGATCCAGCCGCACAGCTTTCATTAGATCAGCAGATGTTAGATCCCGCGGGGTCAGAGGCCGACATGTACGATGCCCTGCGACAGGCTACGGCAGAAAAGCTGCAAGCAAGTGGTTTTAGCGATGTTGAATCTACCGAGCTAGCGATTGGCCTACAAATGCTGAGCGACGCCACCGAGTCTAAAGATACCGCAATGGGGCTAAGTGCATTGGCCGTTTTACAGTCTGACTTAGATGTAGCTGCTACCGATCACGGCGAAGCATGGTTAGCCGAGCACGAACAGGCAGTACTCAGCGCCCTAGAAGACCAAGTCGGCGAGGACGGCATGAAGTGGCTCAAGCAAGTTTATCCAGCCGAGTGGCTTGGTGAACCGGCCGACGTTACCAAAGCCTCGGCTGAATTTACAGACAAAGCCCCCGATCTTGATCAAAAACTTTTGAACCCGGATAAGTTACAGGAGTTGCGCAGCGCCCTAAAGACTTCGGTTAAAGATACCCTAGACGCAGGTTCACGAGATAGCGCTCGGCGCGAAGTAATCGGCGAGTTTTTAGAAGAACGAGGACTAAAAAAACCTGAAAACTACAACGCACTTGTCATGGGCAAGGCAACCACCGGAAACCGAGAAGCTGACCTGGCTTGGCGCGCTTTTCACCAGGCCATTACCATGCCAGAATTTGCTTTTAAGGAACGCCTCAACGCCATTAACCCACCCGATGAACCTAAGGCGAGCAAGCCTATAGACCTGCCAAAACGTACCCCCAAAACTAAGGCTGAGCCACACGAGCAAATTATTGACTGGAATGCCACGGCTCCAGAAAACAACAGCAACACCCGCCCAGCCAAACGTGCTCCCAAAACTCCCGGCGTTCCTTACAAAGCTAGTGGTCGCCCCGATCAGTTAAGTGCGTTGCTTGATCGCTATGACACGAGCGAAGGCGCGCCTGATTTAGTCGATCAGTTCGACGATAGCCGCGAAAGCTTTTTAGCCGAAGAGCGATCAGAAGGTAAGTGGCTGCAAGAAGCCGCTACACAGTATTGGGACAAGACTTTTGACCAGATGCCGGCAACTTTGCAAAGCTATCTGATCGAGAAGTATGGTCAAAATACTGGTAATACTGAGGGTAAGTTGCCAGACCTGAGCAACCTACGGGTTGCCGACTTCTTTCCTGATGAGGCTGGCCAACAAGAAGTAGTGGACCGGATTAAGTTAGACTTCAACTTTGGTGAGACTGCGCTTAAAAAGACCGTGGGTGGTCGGTTGTTTGGTATAATTAGTCAAAGTAACGAGAGCTGATAAATGATTAGAATTGATAATAATTTGCTAGAAGAGTTAGGCCTTGGCGATTTACCGACCGATGAAAAGAATCGCTTATTGGCCCATATCTACGAAACCCTTGAGATGCGCGTTGGCATGCGACTGGCAGCAAACATGACCGACGAACAGCTCAAAGAGTTTGAATCCTTTATCCAATCGAACGATGAAGACGGCGCCCTAAAGTGGCTAGAGACTAATTATCCAAACTACAAAGATGTTGTGGCCGAGGAGCTAGCCAAGCTTAAAGGCGAAATAAAAACTCAGTCCAAAGAGATTCTAGACGCCACTAAGGGCTAGTGCCTTTTGAGCCATCATTAGATACTGTGCTTATAGCCGTTTAAGAAACTGGCAACGTCCATTTCTGGCTTTCCGGCCGGTTTGAGTCGATCGATAATCAATGCCCCCTCAGAGCAATAAATGCCGAGGGTGTTTTTTGTTGGCTGAAATAGTTCGCCTGGCCTACCGCTTTCATCACTAACATGGGCCGAGGTTATGGTTGCTTCAATATTGTTGAGTTTAGTGTAACTGCCCGGCCAGCCAAGATAAGCTCTGATTTCGCGCTCGAGTTGCGAGGCTGGCTTGTTAAAGTCAAGCTGGCCATCGGCCTTGTTTATCTGTTTGGTGTAGGTTGCGGCTTCGTGGTCTTGTCCGAGCGGAACTACCGAATAATCAAAGACGGTTGGGAGCACCGATAGCAGAAGCGCAGCCCCAATTTCTGATAACTGCTCGTAGAGGTTTTGCTTGCTAATGCCAGGCTCAATGCTCAGCTCGCTAAATCCGTAGAGGGGGCCGGCGTCCATTTCTACGCCGAGGCTCATAATACTAACGCCCGTTTTAGTGTCTCCATTTAAGATTGCTGTTTCGATTGGAGTTGAGCCACGATATTCTGGCAGCAAAGAAGGGTGAACGTTTAAAATCCCAAATCTAAAAGATGAAATCACGGCTTCAGACACTATCTTGCCGTAGGCCGCTAAAACTCCCGTGTCGGCACCGGACTTTTTGATAACTTCAAGCGTTTCGGCTTCGGTGGCCGGGGAGTAAACCGGAATATTGTGCTCATTGGCGACTTCTGCGATCTCTAGAATAGCTTGCTTGCGTCCGGTTTGCCGAGCTTGCTGAACGACTATTCCGACGACGTCATATTTAGCGTCGACTAGGCTCCTAAGCAGCGGTGCCGAGGCGGACACGCTACTTGCGAGACGTTCGTTACCAAAGAATAGGATCTTGTGTGACTTGTTCATGGTCGAGCTTTTTAAGTTTGCCGTCGTCTTGAATTTCGTAAAACACGTCGTGATCTTTGATGTGATCAACAAAGAGGATGCCTTTTAGGTGATCGATCTCGTGTTGAAAAACCTGAGCTAAGAACCCTTCGGCGGTTACTCGAACTTCGCTACCATTCTCGTCAGTAGCTTTGACCTTGACCTTTGGATAACGTGGCACGTGTCCGTAGATGTCTTTGACACTTAAGCAGCCTTCGTACATTAGCTCTGGTTCGCCCATTTTTTTAACAATCACTGGATTTATAAAGACATCAAACGAGCGGTCTGATTTGTCATCAAGGTTGCGGCGGACCACTACAATTCTAAGCGGCTGGTCGATTTGGATTGCCGCTAACGCCACACCGAACTCGTGCTTGCGATGTTCTTCCCAGTCTAGAGTGGCTTCTGCCATGTCATTGATAACTTTTTTTACTTTATCGTTAACAAAACCAACCTTTTTGGAAGGTTGTCGTAGGTGCTTATTGGGTAAGCTAATAATGTCGTGTCGGTCGGCCATTACAGATAGTATCTGGTATCTAGCATCTGGTATCAAGTAACTTTTCTGTGCTAAATGCTAAATACCAGATACGAAATACTAAATTTGCTAGAGCAAATTTATCGGATCCAGCTCAAACTGCCAGCGATCGGGCAAGTCTTGGCTCACAATATCAGTTAAGATATTTCGTTTTGCCGACTTGACGACTAGCTGCCAGCGATAGCCGTTATTAGTGCGCTCACGAAAGGCTGGAGAGGGGCCAAGAATTTTAACGCTTGGATATTTTTGGGCCAAAGTTTGAGCAAGAGCACTAGCGGCTTTGAGTGCCGTATCGCGCTTGGCTCGTTCAACAGTTAGGCTCAGCAAAAAGCGAAACGGCGGATAGCCTGCTAGTTTTCGGTCCGCAAGCTCGGCCTGGTAAAAACTCTCATAATCTCTAGTAAGGGCAGCCTGAATGGACGGATGAGATGGCGTGTAGCTTTGAATGTCGGCTCGGCCGTGGGCGTGGCGGCCGGTTCGGCCAACTACCTGGTAGAGCAGCTGAAACGCGCGCTCGTTGGCAGAGTAGTCGGGCAGGTAGAGAGTGGCATCAGCTAGGACCACACCGACATAATCAAGATTTGGCAAATCTAAGCCCTTGGCCACCATCTGTGTGCCGACGATAATGTCGACATCGCCGCGGTGTAGTTCTAAAAATCGCTCCTCTAACTGGTCTTTGGTTTCCAGGTCGCTATCGAATCGAGCGATTTTAGCTCCCGGCCAAATTTTGGCGCATTCATCAACAATCTGTTTTGTGCCCAGGCCGCGGTAAATTAGCTCCGGCTGGCTACAATCCGGGCAAGCCATGGGGGCCTGACTGCGTTTATTGCAGATATGGCAGACCAGCTGATTAAAATCGCGGTGAAAGGTCATCGGCACATAGCAACTTTGACATTCGGCTACCCAGCCGCAACTGGCGCAGATTACGGACGTTGCCGTGCCGCGACGATTATGAAAAATCAGGGCTTGTTTGTTGCGATCAAGCACTTCGTCGATGTGACCAATCATGACTCGGCTTAAAACTCTGCTCTTAGCGCCAAAAACACTGCTGTCTTTAAGGTCAATAATCTCGACTTTTGCCGTCGCTTCTCCCTGTGACTTAACGGCCTGATCGATTTTAACTATGGGCACGTTTCTGGCGTCGGCTAAATAGCGATCTTCGACCCGTGGAGTCGCTGAACCAAGCACCAACTGCGCACCACAAAGCTGCGATAGTTTACTAGCTACCGTAACGGCATGATATTTAGGCGACATGTCTTGCTTGTAGGACGACTCGTGTTCTTCGTCGACAACAATTAAACCAAGATTAGAGATCGGCGCAAACAAAGCTGATCGCGGCCCGATAACTACTGGGGCTTTGGCGTTTAAAATTGTCTCCCAGGTGCGGTGACGCTGGCCGGCTGTTTGGTGCGAATGCACCACAAAGACCTCGTCTCCTAAGCTTTTAAAAGCGCTCACGATTTGCGGCGTTAAGCCAATTTCTGGAACCAGTACAATCGATCCTTGACCAGTTTTTTGCAGTTGCCTGGCTCGTTCAACGTAAATCAGGGTCTTTCCAGAACCAGTTACGCCGTGTAGTAAAACCGTTTTGCCAGGGTTTTTAACCAAAGTCTTGAGAGCCTTTTCTTGGTCTGGGGTTTTGGAATACTCAATTAGTGGCGACTCGGAAATTGGCAAGGTCGGTGTTTCGCGGCGCTTTGTGTGCAGCCCGACCGGCAGCATGGTTTGGATAACCTGGGGTAGAGGAGTGGCGTAGTACAGACTCATCCACTCGGCTAGGCGCAGCAAGTGGTCGGGCAGGGCACTAGGGTATAAAACCGCTTCAATCGATTTGGTTGCGTAGCGGGGCTTGCTAACAATTTTAGTCACCACCCCGTTAACGGTCTTTTTGCCTAGCGGAATGCGTACAATGCTGCCGATCTTTAGATCGACATCACTGTGGTACGTCAGGCTAGATTGGCCCTTAATGGCTAATCGATTTGTGACTACCTCCGCATAATATCGAGCCTGCTCCATGCGTCTAGTATACTGGAGCTTATGTACTTCAAGAATCGGCAAGAAGCGGGGCAGAAGCTTGCGCAGACACTGACCAACTATCGGTATGACAATAATGTGGTACTGGCCCTGAGCCCAGGCTCAGTTTTGGTTGCAGCCGAAATTGCCAAGCAACTACATGCCGTCTTGACGTTGCTTTTGATGCGAGACGTAGCCCTGCCAGGTGAAACCACAGCAATTGGCACCCTTGATCAGGCCGGACAGTTTACCTACAACGATATGTTCTCGGCCGGCGAGATCGAGGAGTATGTAGGGGAGTATCATGGTTACATCGAGGCCCAAAAACTCGATAAAATGCACGAGATTAACGAGCTGCTGGGCGAGTACGGTTTGGTTGATCGGCAGATTCTTTGGGACCACAACGTGATTATTGTTTCTGATGGCCTAAAGAGCGGAACTTCGCTTGAAGTAGTGTCGCAATTTTTAAAGCCGGTTCGTCTCTCGAAGTTAATCATTGCCGCTCCGTTTGCTTCGGTTCCAGCGGTCGATAAGATGCACATTATTGGTGATGAAATCCACTGTCTTGATGTTAAAGAAAACATGCTCGAGATTAACCACTACTACGAAGAAAACGAGATTCCAGACAATCAAGGCGTGCATCAAATTATCGACGAAGTTATTCATCAGTGGCAATAGCTAGAACTTGCAACAACAGCCAAGCTTCGGCTATACTACTGTTGTTGCAATGACAATGAAGGGGAGAGATGTTAGACGTATTTATTACATCCAGAGTTCGTCGCAAGATCATAGTGGTCTATGCCAAATATCCTGACTTTAAAACCCACGTCCGTGGTTTGGCAAAGCTCATCAAAGAAGATCCCGGCAACATTCAGCGAGAACTCAAGCGACTCGAGAAAATCGGCTTTTTACTCTCAGAAAAACAAGGCAACACCAAGGTTTATTACACCAATCGACACTTCATTATCTTTAAAGAATTACAAAGCATTGTTCTAAAAAGCCAACGCGCTCCAAAGCACGCCAAGTAGGCAACGATCCTTCTTCATAACTCGCTTTTAGAGGTAAAGTCTCTCATTTTTGTGCGAAATCAATAAAGCACGAGAAGGCATATCTGAAAGATACGTCGACGAGTTCTGAGTTGATTGCAGCAAAAAATTGAGGCTTTAGACTAGAATGGAGCTATGAAGAAGGATCAAATGGATGACGCTCAAGCCATCTTTGAAGCGTTGATTAAACGTCGGGGCATCAAGAACCTCGATGATTTTATTAATCCTAACTACGAAAGCGGATTGCATAGTCCGCTTTTGCTCCCCGACATGCCAAAGGCCGTAACACGGCTAGTAGAAGCCCAAAAAGCCGGCGAAACCGTGGCCATTTACGGTGACTACGACATCGACGGACTAACTGCCACGAGCTTGTTGCTCGAAGCTTTTGCTCGCTTTGGCATTAAGGCGATTAGCTACATCCCGGATCGTTATGTCGATGGCTACGGCTTGAGTCCGCGAGGAATCAAGCAGCTAAAATCCGAGGGTGCATCGGTGATTGTAACTGTCGATTGCGGTAGTCGTTCGGTTGATGAAGTCACGCTGGCTAATAGCCTCGGAATCGACGTAATTATTACTGATCACCACGAACTCGGCGAGGAACTGCCGGCCGCGAAAGCGGTAGTTAATGCTAAAAGGGAGGACAGCCAATATCCCTTTAGAGATCTGGCCGGTGTAGGCGTGGCCTTTAAGTTAGTTTGCGGACTTCAGACTCAGCTAGACGGCTTGTCGCCGGGCCAAGAAAAGTGGCTGCTCGATTTAGTGGCATTTGGCACAGTTTGTGACGTAGTGGATCTAGTCGATGAAAATCGAGTACTGGTTTCATTGGGGCTAAAAGTACTCAAAAAGACGCGGCGACCTGGTTTTGTGGCCTTAGCGCACGTAAGCGCAGTTAGCCTAGACGAGGCGGACACTTCAACTTTTGGCTATCGATTCGGTCCCAGACTAAACGCTGCCGGGCGCCTAGAAACAGCTAAAGCCGGGCTCGAGATTTTAACTACCAAAAAAGGCCAGCGGGCATTTGAGTTAGCGCAGGAACTAGACGCCATGAATCATGAACGGCGCAAGCAACAGCAAGAAATTGTAGAAGCGGCCATAGAGCAAGCTGCCAAGTATGCCGATGACCCAGTTCTAGTTTTATCGAGCAAAGATTGGTCGCACGGAATTGTCGGAATCGCTGCCGCTAGGCTGGTTGAAACCACAGGCAAGCCGAGCTTTGTGCTCCAAGAGCTAGAGGATACAGTCAAAGGCTCCGCGCGCAGCTACGGCGACTTTCATTTGGCGGACGCACTTAAAGCTAACGAGAAGTTGATAGTCACCGGCGGGGGACACGCCTTTGCGGCCGGAGTAACGCTGCCACCTGAGGGGGTATCCAAGTTTAGAGACGCTATGAACGCTCATTACAAAAGTTTGAATCTCAAAAACCAAGGCAGTTTCTTAAAAATAGTTCCCGATCTGGAACTCGAAAGCTTTAAGGGGCTCAACGAAGAATTGTTAGAGTTGCTCTCAGGCCTTGAACCGTTTGGGCATGCCAATCTGCCGCCGGTGTTTTTGATAACCAACCTTGAGCTAGCGAGTTGGCGGGCAGTTGGAGCCGATGCCAAGCACGCCAAGCTAACATTAAAGGATCAGGCGGGGCAGGCTCAGGACGGTATCGGATTTAATCTCTCAGCCAAGGTGGTGAAAATCAGCTCAGCCTGTACAGTTCTAGCATATTTAGAGTGGAATGAATGGAATGGATCCCGCAAGCCGCAGCTTAGAATCGCTGATATAATTGAAGCAGAATGAAAGACTTCGTATTTGTTACAGGTAATAAGGCCAAAGTTTTGTGGCTCGAGCGGTTTTTAGAGCAGGAGGTTGATAGCCACCGACTACACCTTGAAGAGCTGCAGTCCTTTGATAACTCAGTTATTGTTGAACACAAAGCCAAACAAGCCTATCAAGAAATCAATACACCGGTATTAGTTGAGGACACCAGCTTGGTGTTTCACGCTTTTGGGCAGCTTCCAGGCCCGTATGTTAAATGGTTTATGCAAGAAGTCGGTCTTGATGGAATGTGCAGGATGCTCGATAACTTTGACGACCGAACCGCCACTGGTTGTGTAACTTACGGCTATTACGACGGTCAATCACTGCAGGTTATAGAAAACAAAGTAGCGGGAAAGATAGCCAGCGAGCCTAAGGGTGAGGGCGGCCACGGCTGGGATCCGATATTCATTCCCAACGGTTCGCGTAAAACCTACGCTCAGATGAATGACAAAGAATTGGACCAGTTTGCACTGCGTAGTGGCGCCATTCCTGGCCTTAAAGCAATCTTGCTTAAATAACCCTTGATTACCACCCCTGTTTAGGCTATTATCTATCGGTATGTTATATGTGACTAAGAAAGACGACCGCGAGTCATTGGAGAATATGATTCGTCGGTTCAACCGTAAAGTTCAGCAGTCTGGCGTTTTAGCCGAGGCTCGCAAGAACCAATATTTTGAGAAGCCAATTAGCAAGCGTGATCGACGCGAGAAGGCTATTATTCGCCGTGCTCGCAAAGCTGACAAGGTAAAGCGAGCCCGTTACGGGCTTAAATAATGCAGGATCAACTCGAAAAAGATCTTAAAACAGCCATGTTAGCCCGCGACCAACAAACGGTCGGGGTCGTTAAGTTACTTAAAGGGGCTTTGCAGAACGCGGCCATTGCTAAGCGATCAGACTTGAGCGAAGAAGAAGTCACCAAGATTTTAGTTCGCCAAGCCAAACAACGACAAGAAGCCATTGAGCTTTACGAAAAAGCCGGCGACAGCGCAAGGGCCGAAGCCGAACAAGCCGAATTAGAAATCATTGAGAAGTACTTGCCCGAGCCACTAACTAGCGACGAACTCGCTAAAATGGTGGAAGCAGCAATTACTGAGCTCACGACTGGTGACGAAGCGCCCCACAAGGGGGCTGTCATTCAGGCTGTGATAAACAAAGCCGGGGGACGGGCCGGTGGCAGCGAGATCGCTCAACTCGTAAACCGAAAAATGTCATAGCCATGGTTATATTGCTTGGCCCTGCCGGTTCCGGAAAAAGCGTCCAAGGTGAGTTGTTAGTTAAGAACAGCGGCTACGACTGGGTATCACTCGGACACCTGTTAAGAGACAAAGTAACCGACCCTGAGCTCAAAGCAAAAATGGCGGCTGGCGAACTCCTAGCTGATGAATATGTCGAAGAAATTTTAGGCAAGATGATAACCGAGCATGAGAACAGCCAGAAGTTGATTCTCGATGGCTTTCCGCGCAACGCCAAACAAGTTAAATGGTTGCTTAACTTTGCCGATGAACACAATCTTAAGATTACGAGAGTAGTTCACCTGCTTTTAGATGCCAAGACCGCTAAAGAGCGATTGTCATCGCGGGGTCGAACAGACGATAGCGAGCAAGTGATCGATACTCGACGCGCTCAATACGACGCTACAACCGCAACCGTTATCGATGGATTAAAGGCTGCCGGAGTTGCGATATCTGAAATCGATGCCAGCGGTTCGGTTGATGAGGTTCATCAGGCTGTAGCTTCGTCATTGGCAGGCGAGTAGACCCCGTAAGCGAGCGCACTTTTGTAATTAGGGTAAAATAGGGCTAGAAAGAAGACTACCAAGTTGTATACCAAGGTCAAAACTCCTGAAGAAATTGCAAATCTGCGTATTAGCGGCAAGATGACTGCCGATATTTTAAGCCTAATCGTTAAAACCGTGCAGCCTGGAATGAGCGGCCGAGATATTTCTGACTTAGTTAAAGCCGAAATAAAGAAGCTTGGGTCAGGTGCTAGCGCAGCATTCCTAAACTACGAAGGCTTTCCTGACGTTATTTGTATTTCGCGCAATGCAGAGGTGGTTCATGGAATTCCAAATGACAAACCGTTTGAAAAGGGCGACATTGTTGGCTTTGATTTTGGCATCAACTATCAGGGCATGATCACAGACGCGGCGCGCAGTGTGATTATTGGCAACGAATCTAAGCCAGAGGTCCAGAGGCTTCTAGATGGAACTCGTGAGGCTTTGACTGCCGGAATTAAAGCCATCAAGGGCCCAACTCCGGTTGGAGACATTAGCGCGGCGGTTCAGGCTGTGCTCGAACGCTTTGATTTTGGCATCGTGCGAGATTTAGTGGGTCATGGAGTCGGTCACGAAGTCCACGAGGAACCAAACATTCCAAACTACGGGCGCGCAGGCGAAGGCCCGGTGCTCGAAGTTGGCATGAGCGTGGCACTGGAGCCGATGGCCACACTGGGCCAAGACGCTGTTGTGCTCGAGGATGATCGCTGGACGATCTCAACTCGTGACGGCTCACTGTCTGGACACTTTGAAGACACCGTCTTAATTACAGATCACGGCGCCGAAATACTTACTCGGCCGTAATATATTTGACCTTGAGTAGTTGCTAGGCAGCATGCGTAAGCGCTATACTGAAGTTCATGCATAAACAATCTCCGATTTCTGTCGGTATCGATGTCGGTACCACCACGGTTCGCTGCGTCATTGGAGTTCTAGGCGAGGAGCAAACTCAACCAACCATTATTGGAGCTGGTAGCGCTAAGAACGGTGGAATGCGCAAGGGCATTGTTAATAATGTCGAAGAAGTCGCTCACGCCATCGCGCTAGCTGTAGAAGAAGCCGAACGTATTTCTGGGCAGCACGTTGGCAGCGCAACCATCAGTGTTAACGGCGCGCATATCATCGGACTCAACTCGAAAGGCGTGATCGCCATCAGCAACAGTTCTAGAGAGATCGGCCTCGATGATCTGGAGCGAGCAGAGGAAGCCGCCACAGTTGTTCAGTTGCCTCCAAACCGAGAGATTCTTCAGGTCTTTGCCAAAAGTTATCACCTTGACGGTCAAAGCAATATTAAAGATCCAGTTGGTATGAGCGGTGTTCGACTCGAAGTTGATGCGCATATTGTTACGGCTGCCACTCCAGCAGTAAAAAACCTAGATCGTACTTTTGAAGTAACTAATATTAATGCCAATCACCATGTTTTAGCTGGACTGGCCTCTGCCGAGTCGGTACTAGAGCCCAAGCAACGAGAGTCCGGAACTGTCGTCGTTGATTTAGGGGCCGGAACAACCAACGTAGTTGTGGTTGAAGAAGATGAGGTCCAACATGTGGCGGTTTTGCCTATTGGTAGTATCAACATTACTAACGATCTAGCAATCGGCCTCAAGACCGATCTTGATGTGGCAGAAGAAGTTAAGCTCAAGCACGCACGAGTTGGCGGCAGTGATAGCAAGGCTCGAGCTAGGGTAGAAGTTAAAAACGGCGACGAAACCCATCGATTCGAGCGCGAGGACATCGATTCGATCGTGGCAGCGCGGCTAGATGAACTGTTTGATTTAGTAGACAAAGAGCTCCACAAGATTAATCGCTCACGCAAGTTACCAGGCGGCGTAGTTTTAGTTGGTGCCGGCTCACAACTACCAGGAATTGATGATTTCGTTAAAGAAAAGTTAGAGTTGCCAGCGCGGGTTTCAAAGCCCAAGCACTACACCGGAATTATCGATAACACCGACACGCCAGCTTACGCAGCAGCGGTCGGGCTGATGTTACTTGATTTACAAATGAGCCAACTAACGCGGTCTCATCATAGCGGCGGCTCGCAGCTTAATGTCGGCGGTTTAGTGGACACAATTAAGTCGGTTATTAATCGACTTCGCCCCTGATATCTTCTTGTCACTTTTTGTGACGCAAAACCAGCGGTTTTAGCTGAGGCGGTGAGATAAATAGAGTTTTTTGTATCTGTATTGAATAAATTTTGATTACACTGCGATATAGTTCTTTGTGACCGTGCTTGGCGCTTATGCTTCCGAATAAACATTTGAAACAATTGAGTCATATCTTTATACTACAAGTTACTACATTGCTTTTGAACAAGGGGAGGCAAGACGCTATGCCAGAAGTAGCACCAGCAATCGAAACATTTGCACGCATTAAAGTTATAGGTGTTGGCGGAGGCGGAGGCGCAGCCGTTAATCGTATGATTGAAGCCGGAGTTCACGGTGTTGAATTCGTGGCTATTAATACTGATGCGCAAGCTTTGCATCACTCTAAAGCTCAGACCAAACTGCACATTGGTAGAGAGACCACCAAGGGCCTTGGAGCCGGTGCTGACCCTAGTGTTGGGCAGCAAGCAGCCGAAGAATCTCGCGATGAAATTGGGCGCCTACTTGAGGGCGCAGACATGATTTTTGTAACTTTTGGCGCAGGCGGCGGTACGGGTAGTGGTGCCGGTCCGGTAGTTGCCGATCTAGCTCGACAAGCTAACATCCTAACCGTTGGAATTGCTACAAAGCCCTTTGCTTTTGAAGGCGAAAAGCGTCGACGCAACGCCGATCACGCTATCGAAAATCTCACTAAATATGTCGACACACTTATAACCATTCCTAACGATCGTTTGCTGCAGACGATCGACCGACGCACGCCACTAGTAGAAGCCTTTAAAGTAGCCGATGATGTCTTGCGCCAAGGCGTTCAAGGGATCTCTGATCTGATTACTGTTCACGGCCTAATTAACCTCGACTTTGCCGACGTTAAAACTGTTATGAACAACGCCGGAACTGCGCTCATGGGAATCGGACATGCTAGCGGTGATAACCGAGCCGTTGAGGCCGCCCAGGCCGCTATCGAATCGCCATTGCTTGAGGTTTCGGTTGATGGAGCCCGAGGCGTGCTGTTTAACATCACCGGTGGTCCTGACATGTCGATGCACGAGATTAACGAAGCCGCCGAAACCATCACAGGCGCAGTTGATCCTGATGCAAACATTATATTTGGTGCAACCCTTAAAGACTCCATGGCAGATGAAGTTTCAATCACCGTCATTGCCACTGGATTCGACCCAACCTATTTTGTAAATCGCAACCAAGCGCGAACTACCGGCACATCTGATGAAGAGCCAGAACGCCGCGTTGAGCCAGAAGAAAAAGCGCCCGATGTTTCGGACATTGATACCGGCAAAAAGCATGAGCCTGAACACATTCAGGCTGCAGCCGAAGAGTTCCAAAAAGAGGGCGATTCGCCAAACATTTGGGCCTATGAAGCCGAAGAAGACGACAAGTATGAAAAGCCAGCTTTCCTTCGGTTAGGACGCCGCAAGAAGAAAGATGACGATAAGTCTGACAACACATCTGATACCGATAAATAAGTCCATTTTACAACGCAAACAGTATTGCCATGCGGGTAACGCTAGTGCTATCATCTGAGGTAGATACACCACATATGGTGATCGATCCTTAACCAAAACATAAACGAAGGAATTTTATGAGGTGTCCTCAGTGTCAAGTTAACGAGTCGAAGGTGGTGGAATCACGCGACGTCGCCGAAGGCGAGTCAATTCGCCGTCGTCGTGAGTGTTTGGCTTGTGGGCATCGCTATACCACCTATGAGCGCTTAGAGCGGCCAAATTTGGTGGTAGTAAAAAACGACGGTACCAGGCAACTTTTTAACCGGGAAAAACTTTTAGCCGGTTTAACTAGGGCCTGCGAAAAAACTCCAGTAACTCACCTCGAACTAGAAGAGGTGGTAGCACGGGTAGAAAAGCGACTCCATGAAGCAGGAGACAGTGAGGTGAGCTCCCGCCATATTGGTGAGTTAATCATGAAGGAACTAGCAGATCTAAATGATGTTGCGTATGTTCGCTTCGCCAGTGTTTATCGGAGATTTACTGACATCGCAAGCTTTGAGCGTGAACTATCACGCATGAAGAATCGAGAGGGCGGTAGTTAGAAAAGAGCATAGCAGAAGGGCTTCTGTTCTTCGGGCACGCACAAGTTACTAGGTGGAAGCCTAGTAGGTAGTTGTCGCACTCGGAGAGGAGCAGCCACGGGAGGTGTGTTCCAAAAGCAAAACATTAAAGTACTTAGTGAGGGTAGCTAAATGGCACAAACAACAGCACTCGGCATACGCCGGCACTTTACCAAACCAGGAGTTCAAGCTTACGACATGTTGTCGTGGGTCAAACGCGACTCCATAATCACCAATCCAATGACGGGTAAAAACGTCTTTGAGCAACTTGGTGTTGAGTTTCCAGACGACTGGTCACTTAACTCTATTAACATTGTGGCCCAGAAGTACTTTACCGGTACCCCAGGCACTAAGGGTCGAGAAGCTTCGCTTAAGACTTTAATCGATCGAGTGGCCGACACTATCACTCGTCATGGCTTAAAGGAAGGCTACTTCGTTGATGACGAAGAGGCCGAAACCTTTAACGCCGAACTAAAATACATACTTGCTACTCAACGTGCCGCCTTTAACTCTCCCGTTTGGTTCAATATTGGTGCTCACGAGCGCTCACAGCAGGCTAGCGCCTGTTTTATCTTGGCAGTTGATGATGACATGCGCTCAATCCTTAAATGGTACGAGGAAGAGGGAATGATCTTTAAGGGTGGTTCTGGTTCTGGAATCAACCTCAGTACGCTTAGATCATCACACGAATCTCTTGGCAAAAGCGCTGGAACGGCCTCTGGCCCACTATCGTTTATGCGCGGCGCCGACTCATCGGCTGGAGCAATTAAGAGCGGTGGTAAAACTCGCCGAGCCGCCAAGATGGTCATTCTTAACTCCGACCACCCAGACATCGAAGAATTTATCTGGTGCAAAGCCATCGAAGAGCGTAAAGCTCGAGTTCTACAAACCGCTGGCTACGACATGGACCTTGATGGCAAGGACTCCTTCTCGGTTCAGTACCAAAATGCTAACAACTCAGTGCGCGTTAACGATGAGTTTATGAAAGCGGTCGAGGAAGATCGAGATTACGATCTTAAAGCCGTTAAAGACGGACGCAAGATTAAGAGCATCTCAGCCAAAGATATCTTTAGGCAGGTCGCCGAAGCCGCCTGGGAGTGCGCTGATCCTGGAATGCAGTTTGATACTACAATTAACAAATGGCACACCACGCCCAACGCTGGTCGCATTAACGGTTCTAACCCTTGCAGCGAGTACATGCACCTGGACAACTCAGCCTGTAACTTAGCTTCGCTTAACTTACTCAAGTTTAGCGACGAAGAAGGCACCTTTGATGTCGAAAGCTTTAAGCACACTACCGAGATCATGTTTACAGCTCAAGAAATCTTGGTCGGTTACTCGGTTTATCCAACTGAGCGCATCACCAAAAACGCTAAGAAATACCGTGAGCTAGGAATTGGCTACGCTAACTTAGGCGCGCTGTTAATGGCTAAGGGTTTACCTTACGACTCCGATGAAGGACGCGCTTTAGCTGCTACGATTACCGCCATGCTAACTGGTCACTCTTACGCCACTAGCGCCAAGCTAGCTCGCCGCGTCGGTCCGTTTGCCGGCTACCACAAAGACCGCGACAACATGATCAACGTCCTTAAGATGCACCGCAACGAAGTTAAGAACATCGACGCTTCATTAGTTCCTGAAGAAATGCTCAGCGCAGCTGCTAGCTTCTGGGACGAAGCAGTTGAACAGGGTCAGCAGTACGGTGTGCGCAACTCACAAGCCAGCGTCTTGGCGCCTACTGGCACCATTGGCCTGATGATGGACTGTGACACCACTGGTATCGAGCCAGATCTTGGCTTGGCAAAGACCAAGAAACTGGTCGGCGGCGGAACAATGACCATTGTTAACCAGACCGTTCCTCGAGCCTTGCGGGCTCTTGGCTACAGCCAGCATCAGATTAACGACATTGTTGAATACATCGACGTCGAAAAGACCATCACCGGCGCACCGCACCTAAAAGAAGAGCATCGACCGGTCTTTGCTTGCTCAATGGGCGACAATTCGATTCACTACATGGGTCACGTTAAGATGATGGCTGCTGTCCAGCCATTTATCTCCGGTGCTATCTCTAAGACCGTTAACATGCCCGAAGAAGCAACTGTTGAAGACATCGAACAGCTTCACCTCGAAGCCTGGAAGATGGGTCTTAAGGCCGTTGCTATCTACCGCGACAACTGTAAGGTTGGTCAACCACTATCGATGACCAAAAAGGCCGGGGCAGAGGACAAACCAGCCGAAGTTGTTGCAGCCGCAGCAGCAGTTGCCGCTCCAACCACTGCCGGCATCAGGCGCGAACTGCCAAAAGCTCGATCGGGTAAGACCTATGAATTTACCGTCGCTGACGTAAAAGGCTACTTCACAGTAGGCGAATACGAAGACGGAACTCCTGGCGAACTATTTATGCGAGTTTCTAAGCAGGGATCAACTATGGCCGGGATCATGGATGCGCTAGCTATCTCAGTTAGTCATGGTTTGCAGCACGGTGTGCCGCTTAGGACTTACGTCAAGGCGCTTACCAACATGAACTTTGCTCCCTCGGGCATGACCGATGACACCGAGATTCGAACGGCTTCGTCACTAGTAGACTACGTGTTTAAGAAGCTCGCCCACGAGTATCTACCGTTTGAGGATCGACTAGAACTAGGCCTAGCCTCGCTAGAAGACATGCCTGTAGAGCAGCAGTCGTTGCCAGTGGCCGAAGCTGCACCCAAAGAAGCAGTAGCAGCAGTAGCGCCGGAAAAGCCATCCGCAGCAAAGCCAGTTCAAGCCGAGGAAAAGCCAACAGCTAGCGGCAAGGTGAGTTCTGAAACTGCACCACTGTGCTCTAACTGCGGTAATCTGACGCAGCGAGCGGGATCGTGTTATGTTTGCACTTCCTGTGGCACCACCAGCGGCTGCTCCTAGAGCACTGCGCCGCCTAAAGCCTGCTGTCCGGCAGAGCCGGCCACACTGCTTTAGGCTTTTGGCGCATTTCGGCGTCAGCGCCTCCGCCACTCCTTCCACCGTACGCTAAGTACGCCTTCGTCCGTTGCTCGGCGCTTCCTTGAACTGCATCCAAACGCAGCGGTCTAGGTTGCCAGACCCGAATTAGCACGAACTTTGTATACCAGATGAAGGTATGAATTTCTTAACGGTTTTACATGTGCAAGTTCGAGCATCGTAAGCTCCTTAAGTTCGGATATCTTAGTTAAGGATGGGCCGTCTATTAAGCTGGGCGTATCTTCACCACCGACCAATAACGGCGCAATCACAATGGAGACTTCGTCAATTAACTTATCTCTCGTCAACACAGCATTAAGTGTGCCGCCGGACTGAATGGTCAGCTTCCTGACATTAAAGTCTGACCAGAGTTGGCTAAATAGTCCCTCAAAGTTTATGCGCAGATCAAAATGTATAACCGATAAGTTTTCGTGCTCGATCTTCGTGGCTGGATGATCGTTCTTGGTCGTTACTAGTATTAAACCAGCGGTTTTCTCTAACAAATGTTCTACGCCTGATTTTGTTAGGTGGGGTTTACTATCAATGAGCACGAAAGTTACAGGTATTTTCTCCTGGAACATGACGCCCTCGTTTGCGCCCATTTTGGCAAAAACCTTTCCTGAGTTTAAATTGTGCAAGTCGGTTTGTTGCTCTAGCTCATGGAACTGTTTCTTCCCTTGCTTTAAATATTCAATGTTTGCAAAGTCTGAGTCAAAATCTAGGACATCTGTGCTGCCTGTCGAAATCTTGCCATCAACTGATATAAGCATAAATAGTGTAGTGTATGGTCGGTTCATGCAAAGAGTATATCAGCACAAGATGCTCGTGCTAAAATAGGGGCATGAAAGCCAAGATTCTTTATCACCCAGAAAGTGATCATGCGCGGATGGTTACTGATTACGCCAGAGACTTTGAGCGGCAGGTTGGGCGGCCTTTAGAGTTAATAAGCCTAGAAACGCCTGCTGGTAGTGATCTGGCGCAGCTCCACGACGTGACGCAGTATCCGGCTATTTTAGCGACGGATGACGAAGGCAAGTTGCTTCAAATGTGGCAGGGCGAGAAGTTTCCCATGATTCGAGAAGTAGGCTACTACCAATCTGGCCACTCGCGGCCATAGCGGCTGATATATACTGTCTCCATGGCTTACAGCAAAGAGGCGTATGAATTACTAAAAGAGATCGAGTTCTTATATGAGCGATATTCTCATGAGCTTAGAGCCACGACCCAGCCCTTCTTGTTAAAAAGAGTGCAAAGTAATGTCAAAAACTATAAGTATCACCCCGAGGACCTAGTAGTTCGGGAAACTTTACTCGAGCACATCGGCTCACTACCAATGACGGCGGTTGCGTTCTACCCTTTTATCAACGATAAGGATGTTGATCTGGGCAAAGCGCTCTCAATGTTGGCCATTCACGACATCGGTGAGCTAATTACAGGTGACGAAATCACATTTACCAAGAAGCAAGACAGTAAAAAAGCAGAATATGAGGCAGCGCTAAAGTTATTGCACTCGTCTTACCACGAACTGTATGAAGAAACAGAGAAGCGCACGTCGAAATCCGCACTGTTCGCTAAAGCAATCGATAAAATCACACCTGACATAATCGATTATCTTACTCCAG
Source organism: Saccharimonadales bacterium (SeqCode) (assembly GCA_041751215.1). Taxonomy (GTDB): domain Bacteria; phylum Patescibacteriota; class Saccharimonadia; order Saccharimonadales; family JBGSXW01; genus JBGSXW01. The sequence continues at coordinate 27,048 of JBGSXW010000003.1, forward strand.
CCGATATAACCATTTGGCGCTACGAGCACTTCGTGAATATGGCAGGGGATAAGGTTGTCGATATGATCGTGGAGCACAAGCGTCCGTACATGCTATGGAATCCTTTCATGACAGAATTTCATAAACTACTCATGGATGAACTAGAGAAGAAACTAGCTGCAGCAATAAAGTAATGACAGATGGTTGTGTTGCGCTCGCGACCCTACCTCAGTTATAGTTAGTTGAAACTCCGTCAAAGTGCGGATCTGGAGACCTATGTCAGACACCAAACCAGCCAAAGACCGTTCAGTATTTGCTCAACGCGAAGAGCAAATACTTGATGTGTGGAACAAGGAAAGCACCTTTGCCGAGTCGCTCAAACAGCGCGAAGGCAAGGACGTCTTTACCTTTTACGATGGCCCGCCGTTTGCCAACGGCCTGCCGCATTTTGGTCACACCCTGGTAACCAGCATTAAAGACTCAGTCGGCCGCTATAAAACCATGCGCGGTTATTATGTCGAGCGCAAAAACGGCTGGGACTGTCACGGCTTACCAGTAGAGTTTGCGATCGAAAAACAGTTTGGCGTTAGTGGTAAAAAACAAATTCTTGATCTTGGACTAGATAAGTTTAACGCTGCCTGCCGCGAGTCGGTGTTTATGTACAAGTCAGAGTGGGAGCAGTTTTTTGCCCGCGCCGGACGCTGGACCGACACCGAGAACGCTTACGCCACCATTGATACCAACTACACCGAAAGTGTTTGGTGGACGCTGTCACAAATCCATAAAAAGAACCTACTTTACCGTGGTTTTAAGAGCATGCCGTACTGCCCACGCTGCGAAACCCCACTTAGCAACTTTGAGGTAAACGAAGGCTACCGAGATAACGTTCCCGACCCTAGTTTGTTCATGAAATTTAAGCTTATCGAAGATCAGGAAGTAGCAAATACATCTGAAGCGAGTGGGATGCAAGGCGCTGGCGAGCAGCGGACGGAAGCGTACACAACGTCCGATGAAGGAGCAGCGGAGCCAGCAACGCAGCAGCGCGCCGAAGGCAGCAGAGTCAGCGTCTCTGGCGCTGAGCAGGCTGCCGGTTCAGTGTATTTGCTGGGCTGGACTACAACCCCTTGGAGCCTCCCAGGCAACGCCGCCGTTGCTGTGAATCCGCAGGCAATTTACGTCTACGCCCAAGTTGGCGACGATGTTCTTATTATGGCCAAGGAGTTAGTCGAAAAAGTCCTCAAAAACGAAGAATCCTATCATATACAGCAAGAGGTTAAGGGGAGCGAGCTAGTTGGTAAATCGTACGAGCCGTTGTTTGATCTGGGTGAAAAGACTTCAAACAACGACAAAATGTACAAAGTTTGGCCCGCAAACTTCGTTAGCGTAGAGGACGGCACCGGTGTTTTGCACGTGGCGCCAGCCTTTGGAGAAGACGACCTGAGCCTCGGCCAACAAGAAGGGTTAGATGTTCTGACAACCGTTGATCCGAGCGGTCATATCGACGCCGGAACCGGCCTAGAGGGGATTGAAGGACTTTTCTTCAAAGACGCCGATCGCCCAATCATCAAGCACCTGACCGAAAAAGGCGCTGTGTTTGTAGCCCAAACTTATTCGCACACCTATCCGTTTTGTTACCGCTGCGACAGTCCGCTGCTTTATTATGCGATATCGACTTGGTTCATTCGGGTTTCAGAGATCAAGGACCAACTGCTTAAAACAGCCGAAGACATTGAATGGACCCCAGCTCACATCAAGCAAGGGCGTTTTGGCAAGTGGCTAGAGGGCGCGCGCGACTGGGCGATTAGCCGCAATCGTTATTGGGGAGCACCAATGCCGATCTGGCAAAATGTCGACGACCCAGAGGATTACATCGTCGTTGGCAGTATTGAGGAGCTCAAAGACCTCGCCGGAGCCGACACTAAGCTCGATGATCTTCACCGTCCGTTTATCGATGAAGTAACGTTTGAAAAGGACGGCAAAACCTATAAGCGCATCGAAGAAGTGCTCGATTGCTGGTTTGAGTCGGGTTCGATGCCGGTTGCTCAGCGCCATTATCCGTTCGAGAACAAAGACGACTTTGAAAAGTTCTTCCCGGCTGATTACATCGGTGAGGGGCTAGATCAAACTCGTCTGTGGTTTTACGTGCAGCACGTAATTGCGACCATTCTGTTCGATAAACCAGCTTACAGGCACGTGATTGTAAACGGCATGATCAACGCCGCCGACGGAGCAAAACTCAGCAAACGCCTCAAGAACTATCCACCAGTTGAGGATGTGTTCGCCCAGGAAGGTGCCGATACTCTGCGACTTTATTTGTTATCTAACTATCAAGCGACCGCCAATGCTGGCTACATGCGTTTTGATCGCGGTGCCATGAAAGATCTTAACCGAAACATTATTGGAACACTTGAGAATTCGCATAAGTTCTTCTCGATGTACGCCCTAATCGATAAGTGGCAGCCTAAAGCACCCGGCCAGGAGCCAAAAGTCAGCCACGTATTAGATAAATGGCTGATTGCTCGACTCAACGAGACCATTAAGACTACCACCGAAGCCGCCGATGACTTTGAGATTGCTCGAGCCATCAATCCAGTCTTTGAGCTAATCGAGGATATGTCCAATTGGTATATTCGTCGCTCGCGCCGACGGTTCTGGAAGAGCGAGGACGACACCGATAAGCTTGAAGCCTATGAAACGCTTTGGTACTCGCTTTACCGGCTAAGTCAGCTACTTGCTCCTTGGGCGCCGTTTGCCACCGATCATTTGTGGAGAGAGTTAGTTGCTGGCACCGATCTGCCTAAATCTGTGCATCTAAGTGATTGGCCAGAAGGCGGGGCAGTCGATGAAGCTTTGATCGAAGAAATGAAAACTACTCGCGCAGTGATTAACGATGTTTTGCGCCAACGAGCCCAGGTCGGAATTAAAGTTCGCCAACCGTTACTAGAGGTTAAGTTAGGCAAGCAGCACAGTGTCAGCCAAGAGCTAATAGACATCATCGCCGAGGAAGCCAACATTAAAAAAGTAACAATTGATAGCAGTGCAGCCGATGATAACGTTGAATTGAATACAACAATAACCGACGAGCTTAAACTCGAGGGAGTCATGCGCGACGTTGTAAGATTTGCTCAAGCTGCACGCAAACACGCCGGACTAGATGTTGAGAATCGCATCCTGCTGAGTCTTGCTACCGAAGATAAAATGCTCTCCGATGCTATAAGCAAGTTCAGCGACACCATAAAGCAAGAGACGCTTGCTGTTGAACTATCAACAACGGAATCGTACGAACATTCTGAAGAGGTTTCACTGTCCGGAGCTAAACTGACGATCTCGCTTCAAAAGAAGTCGTGAAAAGATTATCTAAACTAGCTTCACTCGATTGGTATCTGGTTGCCCCTGCAGCCTACCTAGTGGTTATTGGTTTAGTGATTCAGCACTCAATTATCTTTAAAACTAGGGGAGCAGAAGTTGCTTTTAATCTAGAGCCGCAGGTGTTTGCAGTTGTTTTGGCGCTGTTATGCGGGGGCTTTCTAGCTTTTGTACCTACCAGCAGTTGGCGCCGGTTCGCCCCATGGCTTTACTGGTTGACAATTGCCATGTTGATCCTTGTGGCCTTGATTGGAGCATCCGGAGGTGGAGCAGAGCGCTGGCTGCGCGTAGGTGGTTTTCAGGTTCAGCCCTCTGAGTTGGCCAAGTTAACAACCATATTACTGCTAGCTAAAATGCTAGATAACCGCTCAGCGGCCGTTAACCGCGCTAGAACTGTCCTGGCCTCAATAGTTGTTGTTGCTATCCCTGTAGCACTGACCGCCATTCAGCCCGACCTAGGAAGTGCTCTAGTATTTGTGTTCATTTGGCTGGGCATGATCCTGGCTAGTAAAATGCGCATAAGTCGCATCGCGATGATAATTATAGTTGTATTTAGCGCAACAATAATGTTAATTCCCTTTATGGCAGACTATCAGCAACAGAGGTTGGTAAGCTATTTTAACCCGAACAGCGACAGGTTAGGAATTAATTACAACACTATCCAGGCCGGAATCGCCATTGGTAGCGGCGGACTAACTGGCAACGGCTTAGACTCCGGAAGCCAGAGTCAGCTAAACTTTTTACCTTCGCAGCACACGGACTTTGTATTTGCAGTTACCGGAGAAAAGCTAGGTCTGGTTGGAGCCGGTTCAATATTGCTGGCCCTGACGCTCTTAACTTCTCGAATGCTGCTCGTTGCTCGGGGCTTGAGTCGTCCATTTGAGAGGGGAATCATGATTGGTGTGGCGGCTATGTTGTTTTTTCATGCTGCTGTGAACATTGGCATGAACGTCGGGCTGGTTCCGGTAACTGGCATTCCGCTACCCCTGTTGTCATACGGCGGAACCTTTATGTTTGTAAGTGTTCTCTCGGTTATTATGGTGATAATTCTAGAACATCGCACTAGACACCTTTGACATGAACGTTCTCATCTGTTAGTCTAGTTTGGTCTATGAAAGCAATAATCAAAACCGGTGGAAAGCAATATCTAGTCGCCAAAGGCGATGAGATTTCTATTGAGTTGGTTGGCGAGGACAAGACTCTAACTTTTGAACCTCTGTTGGTCTTCGATGAAAAGACCCAAAAGGTTGGCAATCCAACCGTTAGTGGAGCAAAAGTTAAAGCCAAAGTACTCGAAGCAGACTACAAGGGCGAGAAAATCCATATGGCTCACTTTCAGGCTAAAAAGCGTGTCAAAAAGATCTCTGGTCACCGCCAGCACTACAGCAAAATTCAGATTACTGACATCAGTCTTTAGCTAAAGCTTAAAGCCAGTGCAAATCTCTAGTGATTCTGCTAGGATTGTTAGCAGAACTTAACCATAAGCGGGGGTGCGCCAAAGAAGTTAATGGGCCTAACAAATACTCGATTCCGTGTGTTCGCTTTTGCCGGCCTAGCGATAGGTCTTGTATTTTTACTGCCGGTTATTGCTTACGCGAGCGATATTGTTGAGGGCTTTACCTCGGGGAATCGCTTGCCCTCTGGCGTCATTGTAGCCTCGACAGTCAACGAAGAAACCGAAGTAGAGCTTGCAGGTTCAGGCAATGCCGATCGAATAGTCGGCGTCATTAGCAATCAGCAAGATGGACTACTGACCTTTACCTCAAGAAACACCGATGTCTATGTTGCTACCAGTGGCACCTCCCAGGTGTATGTCAGCGATTTAAACGGAGAAATACGCCAAGGGGACTACATCACAGCCTCGCCGATAAAAGGGGTCGGGATGGCGGCTGATGACACCACCAGCTTTGTTGTGGGAGTAGCTTTGGCTGACTACGATGTAAATAACTCAACAGCCACGACTACTGTTACAGATCGAACTGGAGGCACAAAAGAAGTTCGCATTGGCAAGTTGCAAATGGAAATCAGTCCCCGAAACATTACCGTTGGCGAGAGCAATCAGCGACAAGTGTTTGTGTCGTTTTTAGGCGAAGCTGTGGCTGGCAAGCCGGTTTCTCAGACTCAGGTGGTGGTGGCCATGCTGTTGTTCTTTGTCTTACTGGTTCTTGAGGGGAGCATCTTGTACGGATCGATCTATAGCAGCGTAATCTCAATTGGGCGTAACCCCTTAGCGCGCCGCGCAGTTTACAAGAACTTGGCCCAAGTTGGCGGAATTTCCATCATCGTGCTGCTAGTCGGCCTCGGCGCAATCTACGTTGTGCTGACAATTTAACAGGGGCGAAACTGAGACGCCAAAAGTTATGCACAAAAAGTGTGTACAAAACTGAACAAAACCCTTGTGGTTAACAGTAGTTTATTGCTAAGATTAACCACAGTTAAGCCAAACAAAAAACAAAATGGACGAAAACAGTACAAACAACTGGAATCAAAACCCTTCAAACACCGCTGTTGCGGACCCTCCAGTTAGTAGCAACACGACTCCGAATTACGAGGAGCCTGTAGGAGTAAGCAGTCCATCTGGCAGTGTTTCTGCCGTTGAAGCACCAACGCAAGGGCTCTCGCTTGATAGCGATCAAACAGTTTCTAGCCAGCCGAACATACCGAGCACAGAACCAACTGTATCTTCTAATGTCTCTGTTGCTGACACAGTTAACGCTCAAAGTTCAAGCGCAGCTGTTCCGACATCGCCACTGCCGCCAACTAATGCCAGCAGCAACCGAGACCGCCGCCCAACCAAGCTGATAATTGCAATCGGGGTAACAATCGCCATGCTCGCAATTGGGGGTGGTTTTGTTTCTAGGCTACTCAACACTTCCGGAGATCAAACAGCGGTAACTCCTGCCCAATTTGACGACCAGGATGTTGACCTGCCAGGGGCAGTGATTGACGACAGTTTGATTGCTATAGATGGCGATCGCAGCCTGGTGATTAACGGTGATGTGCTGTCTCAGGGTAGTTTTAGATTTTACAACGAAGATCAATACGGACAGATTGCTGCCGGGGACTTAACGGGCAACCAGGTGTATACTTTGCCAGATGAAAGCGGAGTACTTTGTCTCAACAGCAATAACTGCGGGTTTGCATTATCTGATGAGGTAATTCAGGCGGGCGATCAGCTAATCATCAACAACTTAACAGGCGCGATAAGCATTCAAGGGACGGCCAACCAGATAAACGTTGGGGCTGCTGGTAACGTTGTAACGATATCAACACCACAGAGTATTGGATTCGCTAGTGCCCCAAGGTTTAGAACCATTTCGCTGACTAATGTTGGTCGTCAGAACGGTAACATAATCTGTGACATTTCAAACAACTGTGGCTTTGCTGGCGGCGCAGGTGCGTTTGTTCAGGGTGGCAACAGCTTTGGGGCAGTAGCCGTTCTAGGGACAAATGACAACTTTGGCCTGAGCTTTGAGACCAATGGCAATAGCTGGGTGAACATAGACACAGCAGGAGAGCTCGAGGTTGTGTCGGGCAACATTAGTACTCCGGGCATATTATCGATGAGTGCCGGCGGGCTCTTAACACCTATATTTGTCGCTGCAAATGCTGGTGGCCCTGTCGCGGTATTCAACGCTAACACCACTCTAATCCGCAGTGTTACAAATGCCGAAACTGCTTTTCTCGTTCAAGGTTCTGCAGATGATAGCGTCCTAACTGTTAGCACCATTTCGAAGGAAGTCACGATCGGCGCATCCAGCATAGGAATTCCTGCGTTATTAGAGGTAAACAATACCATTGATACCCCCGCCTTTAATTGTTCGTTTGGTTGTTGGGGTATTTATAACAATGTTGCTATAGATGATTCGGACTTTCTCGGAGTATTCGGTGGCTTACGAACAAACTATAGGACAGAAGCATCGCCATTCACCCTGAGCACTGGATACGGAGTATACATTGGTGGCGCTGTAGCTGGCGCCGGCTCTACCATCACGTCTAACTATGGACTATTCGTGCAATCGCAGACTGCCGGAACCGATGACTATGGTATAGCAGTTGGCGTAGCTGACACGCAGACTCTTTGGATTGGCAGTACAGCCAACTCAACTACTGCTAATGCCGGCATTGCCTTTGGTTCAGGAAGAGACACAAATTTGTACCGCTCAGCAGCCAACGTTTTACAAACAGATGACTCATTGCGAGTGGAAGACAGGTTACAGGTTGGCGGTTCGGCTGCGGGCACAATTGATCAGTGCATAGGAGTCGTGCTTTTTACTTGCGACGTGACGGTAGACGTATATAACGCGTCAACCTCTACAACAACACCAACCTACGGCATCTATAACCAGGCGGCAATTACTCAAAACACAACAAATACTGTCACGAATAGCGCCTCCTACAATCAACTTTCCCTCGGTGGGACTGGGAGTTACGCGCTGCCTAACATAGGTGTTTCTGGGGTGGTTGTCGTGGGCACGGCGGATGCAACGTTTGCCACTGGTTTGAGCGGGCAAGTCATCAGCAATTCGATTCTAGGATCGGTAGGAGAAGCTGCAGGGGTCGTTGGTAGCGTGGGTTTCCTTGGAAATTCAGCGGCTGTCGATAGCGCGTATAGCTTTTACGCTTCGCAAAACTCCGGAAACATACAGGATAACTACGGATTGTATATTAATGATCAATCCGGAGTTGGTAGTAATAGCAACTACAACATTTACTCCGAGGGGGCAGGCCACAACTTGTTTCAGGGTCACACGGCTATTGGAGCTGATGCGGCCGTAGATCAAGCTGGTTGGACCTATCTTTTCCTAGGCGGCGGCACAGCAACTACCGCGACCAGCCAGAATGTGCTTACTGTTAACGAAGAGTTCAATGATCTAACCGTAGCAGATATTTCTAACGGCATTGTAAGCCACGTTAGCGTTAGTCAGGCAGTTGATGGTGGCGGAATTAGTGGCAGCACCAATCAGGTGGTAGTGGCAGATACCAACACCGGTTTGGTTGATGGTGTATTTGGCCAGAACAACACCATACTTCTTGAGGGCACGGGTGCAATTGGTGGGGTGCAGGGAGTTACAAACTATATAGATGCTCAGCTTCTTCAAAATAACGTTGGCTTTGTGTACGGTGAGACCACCCTTCTTGTAGGGCCAAGTGATGGAAACGTGTCTGATATGGTCGGGAGCTTTACTGGTGTCAGCTCTGACGCACAACTTGGATTTACTGTCGGCACGATGATCGGGCACCATGTTGGTGTTGGCGGCCCTACACTTGGTACGCTTGAAACAGGCATAGGAGTATTCGTTGAGGGAGTGAGCGGAAACTCAAATGAGAACTACGGAATTGCTGTCGGCAACGTTACTGGGGGTGCAGAAAACTACGGTATTGCAATCGTCGCAACCGACACTCAAACCTTATGGATTGGCACTGGCGATGACGGCACAGACGCAGCTAGTGGTATCGGCTTCGGTTTGTCGCGCGACACCAATCTTTACCGAGGTGCAGCAGACGTCTTACAGACAGATGACAGCCTAGTTGTTGGTGGCCGCGGAGCAATTGGTTCGACGGCATCCTTAGGGCAGGCGACGACGCTGCGCCTAGCAGAAGCCCACACCGATGAAGGATTTGTCTATGGCATTGAAAATTACCTACAAGCAACGGCAGCCACCCAAGCGCTTAGTACTGCCGTTGGCAACCATAATGGCGTCCTTGTCGATGGCTCGAATGACGTAGGCACGATAGCCGGTAGTTTTAACGAGGTGATTTATCAAGGAACTGGCAATGTACAGACCATAATCGCGGGATTCTCAAGTGCTGCCAATTACGGAAATACCGATAGCCTCTACGGTATTAGTGCTGGGGCTTGGAACGATGGCGCAGCCATTGTAGGAACTATGCAAGGCGCATACATAGAAGCTACAAATCAAGGCTTAGCAACCAGTGTGGACGGCATTAACATTGCGTTGGTAAATGATGGTGGAGTTGCCAATACAGCAACGGCTATTAACATCGAATCCATAGAAAACACTGGCGGCATTGATGATGCCTACGGTATTTATATAGGCGACCAATCTGGAGTGGGTAGTGTCAGCAGTTACAACATTTACTCTGAAGGAGATGGCTATAACTTGTTCCAAGGACATAGTGCCTTTGGTGCAAATGCCACGGTCCAAGCTGGCGCAGTGCTGAATGTTAATGAGGAATATTCCGGAGCAGGTGATGGCATTAGAGTTGAAACGTCAAAAACTGGGGCGGGCGGTAGCACGTACTCAATCAATAACTTTGTAGAACTTGTAGCTGGAGGCACGGCCACTAATGTCGGGGCCATCAGTAACAACGTCAACATTGATAATGGTTCTACGGCTAGCTCTACCTATGGAGGTATATTCCAGACCCAAGTTCATGGAACGGCAACATCGGTTAGCGGTTTGTACGTTGACCTAGGTGTCTACAGCACAGCTAATGTGGGCACTGCTCGAGGACTATGGATATACGATTCTTTTGTAGAAGGAGGAGCAACGTTCACAGATCAGTACGGCATACAAATTGGCACCCAAACTGGAGCTACTAACAACTACGGAATAGCCGTAGGTGAAGCCGATACGCAAACACTTTGGATTGCCAATACTACAGCGGACCCAACTACCGCCAATGCCGGCATTGCCTTTGGCTCATCTAGGGACACAAACCTGTACCGCTCAGCGGCGGATACGCTTAGAACTGACGATACGCTAATTGTGGGCGGCACAATTTCTGTTCCTCATTCTGGCAGTAACAGTGAACGTTTTGGTGCTAGCACCAGCGCTACTGGTAATAACACCGTGGCTGTCGGTAACGGTGCAACTGCTAACTTTACTAACTCGACGGTAATTGGCCAAGGGGCAAGCGCTACGGGTATCGATTCTGTGGCATTAGGACAAGGTGCAACTGTCGATGGGTTGGCCTTAGCGCTAGGTAGAAGTACTACATCAACCGCCACTGGCTCGATCGCTATCGGCTACTCTGCGGACGCCACGGCTAACCAGTCAATCGCAATTGGGCGCGAAGCGCTTGCAGATGAAATTTCGTCAATTGCCATTGGCCGCGAAGCTACCACAACGGCAACCAACCAACTGGTCATCGGTTCATCGTCGTACGGCATCACATCGGCTTACCTTGGTAACGGGGTCACAGCCGCCTCCCCAGCCGGATTCGTGTTGAATGCCACTGGCGGGTCGGGAACTGATATTGCCGGCGCTAATCTAACGTTGGCTGGTGGTCGGGGAACCGGTACTGGTGTCGGCGGGAATATTATCTTTCAGTATGCAGCAGCGGGTGGTTCAGGGACGTCATTAAATGCACTAGCTACTGCTTGTAGCATCAGTGGCACTAACGGTAGCTTGAGTTGTCCGGGTGCGGGCGCTAACAGTGAGAGATTTGGTGCCAACACAGTAGCCGCAAACGCTAACTCGCTGGCAATTGGCGCATCAGCTTCGGTAACCGGCGATGGAGGAACTGCTATAGGAAGAAACGCATCAGTAACAGGGAGTGGTTCAAGTGTTGCTATCGGATATAACGTTACGGCCACCTCAACAACAGTTGGAATCGGTAGTAGTGCCAATAGTAACAGTGTCGTGGTTGGAGTGGGCGCTACTGATGCAGCTGGCGGAGGAACGGTCATCGTTGGACGCAGCGCGACGTCAGGTGCAGACGGCATCGCGCTAGGCCGATCGGCCAATGCGAGCAACCGATCTATTGCAATTGGCTATGGCGCAACAACAAGCACGCAAAACCAAATTGTTGTTGGTAGTTCGACTACAGCTTCTTCATACATAGACGAAGGCTACTTCGGTAGCGGTGTGACGTCTGCAACTCCAACATCGTTCTTGCTTAGTGCTACTGGCGGATCGGGCACAGATATTGCTGGCGCCAACTTCACCTTATCTGGTGGCCGGGGTACAGGTTCTGCAAATGGAGGGTCAATACTGTTCCAAACTACCGCTCCAGGTGCAAGTGGCGGAGGCTTGCGAACGAGAGCAACAGTATTAGGGCTTGCTGGTGGCACCGGCGCTGCGACCTTCCAAAACCTCAGCGACTCTGCCACAGGCTTCCAGGTGCTTGATGCTGATGGGGGAATATCAGTGCTTAGCGTCAATACAATAGATGAACATGTTGGCGTGGGCACTAACTCTGCTGCCTATAAGCTTGATGTGAATGCCGATGCGCCAGGTTCGTACGTCGCGAACTTCTTTAACGACGGCAACGACCAAGCGCGAAATGGCCTTAGAGTGCAAGCTGGAGCAGACGACGGTTCGGGTACGACTTACTACTTAGACGCTTACGACGGTGACGGTGACCAAGTTGGTTACCTAGCAAATGTCGGTGGAACCTTCGGGATTACTGATGTATCTGATATTAGAACCAAGACTAACGTAGAGGACACAGGAGTTAGTGCGCTGGAAGTTCTAGGCCAGCTTAGAATCGTTGACTTTAACCGACTGCAAGATCCAAGCGGACCGCTTATAACTGGCTTCATTGCCCAAGAAGTTCAAGGTGTTTACGACCAAGCGGTGACCGTTGGAAACGATGGCATGCTCGGTGTGCGCAAGGATGCCTTTATTCCGGTTCTAGTCAAAGGGGTCCAAGAGCTAGAGGATAGGGTAGCAGATCTGGAAACTCAGCTCTCAAACATCAACCAAATCAGCGGTGATGACATCGCCGCTAACCTAGATATCGAAACGCTTACCGTTACAACTGCAGCTACTTTTGAGGGAACTCTGGTTGTAGAGGGCAACGCCACCTTTGCTGGCGATATATCAATCGGCGGCCACTTGCTCGGTAACAGCGATACTCGCGGTGAGCTATCGATTCCAGCCGGAGTGCTTTCGGCAACCTATAGCTTCACGACACCTTATGCGCAGACTCCAAATGTGGTGGTAACTCCAACCAATACTTTCGCGCCGAACTACCGAGTGGGCGCTACGAATAGCGGGTTCACAATCTTCTTAGAAGAAGCGGCGGCTTCAGCAGTTAACTTTAGTTTCCAAGCCCAGCAATAAGTTTAGCCACTTTTCAAAAAGTGGCCCAAAACTTTCCCACTGCCACCAAAACACTCATGACCTTGGCTAGCTCAAGCCTTGGGCAGTTGCGGAGTCCGTATGAACAGTCCTCACTGCGTCAGGCCTTGCGCTAGCCAAGCTCAGTGGTTTTGGCAGATGCGGGGTTTATGAATCTATGCCTTTTACTTAGACTTTGCTGAGAGACCAGAGATCTAGTCGCAGGAGCCTATAACTGTTATGATTATAGAGAAGCGAGGAAGACAAAAAGTGACTCACATAATAGCGATTGCCAATCAAAAAGGGGGAGTGGGCAAGACCACGACGGCTATTAATTTGGGTGCGTATTTATCGAAGCAGCGCAAGAAGGTTTTAATTGTTGATCTTGACCCGCAGGCCAACACAACTAGCGGACTTGGCATTAACAAGAACACTCTCTCCGGATCTGTTCAGGACGTTTTATTTAACCCGCCAAGTGTTGCCGGAACTCTACTCGAGACAGAGTTCGATGGCCTAATGCTATTGCCAGCTCGACCGGAACTAGCAACTACTGAAGTAACGCTGGTAAATGAGGCCGATAGGGAGTTTCGACTTAAAAAAGCCCTAGAGCAACTGGATTTTGACGTAATTTTGATAGACTGCCCACCGGCTTTGGGCTTGCTAACAATTAACGCTCTAACAGCGGCCAAGCACTTATTAATACCGGTTCAGGCAGAGTACTACGCACTCGAAGGCTTGGGGCAACTACTTGAAACCGTCCAGCGCATCCGCGAAGCGCTCAATCCTGACCTAGAGCTACTGGGACTGGTACTAACCATGTTTAATAGTCGGACCAGTTTGGCTAGTGGGGTTCAGGATGAAGTAAAGCGCCATTTCGGCGACAAAGTCTTTAAAACCGTGATTCCGCGCAATGTCCGTCTGGCCGAGGCGCCGAGTTATGGCAAGCCAATTTCTGAGCATGACCGATGGAGCAAGGGTGCAAAAAGCTATAAGCAGCTAGCCAAAGAGCTTACGGATAGATTAAAATAGAGAATGATATAAAAGGGGCAGGATAAATGGCACAAAATAAAGGACTTGGTCGCGGTTTTGACTCGTTGATTCCCAACGACGTTAAGGCGGAGCTAGCGGATGATCCCTCGGGGTCAATTCGAACAAAAAAAGTGCTCATTCAAGACATTGTTCCAAACCCCGAACAGCCAAGACGGCTTTTTAAGGACCAAGCTCTGCAAGAACTTGCGATTTCGATTAAAGAACACGGCATTTTACAGCCGGTAGTGGTAATTGCCCAAGAAGATAAGTATCGATTAGTCGCCGGCGAGAGACGTTGGCGAGCTGCTCAAATAGCAGGGCTAGAAGCAGTTCCGGCCATCATCCGCACCCTAAACGAACAGCAAGAACTCGAGATGTCCCTGATCGAGAACCTCCAGCGCGAAGACTTAACACCGCTTGAGGCAGCAGCCGCTTTTGTGAAGTTAATTAACGAGTTTAACCTAACGCATAGCGAGATTGGTGGGCGAGTCGGCAAGGCAGAAACCACCATTAATAACATCGTCCGTCTTTTGAACTTGCCCGATCCGGCAAAGTTAGCGCTTCAACAGGGCAGAATAAGCGAGGGCCATGCGCGGCAAATCCTAGCGCTGGATGGTAACTCCAAAAAGCAGCAAGAGCTTTTAGATCTGATAATTCGTCACAAATGGACTGTCCGGCAAGCCGAGAACTTCGTTCTGGCCTATAAAGAGGGCGCCAAAGATCAAGCCGCCGCTGTTAAGCGCACCCTTAACGAAACGCCAGAAACTAAGCGCCTCAGCGACTTTATTAAAGCTCCGGTTCGAATCCAAAACATGGCCAAGGGCGGGCGACTAATAATCGACTACAAAGATCCCAAGGATCTCGACCGAATTACCAAAAAACTCACAAACTAGACTTAGTAAAATTTAGCGTCAGACAGTGGAACTATGCGTAGCACTAGTTCGCCGACCAAATTCTCAACTGGCACTAAGCCAAGTTGATTGCGCGAGTCTAGTGATCCGGCGGAGGTTCGGTTATCGCCGCTAACAAATAGTTCGCCTTCGCCGACACGAACATCGATGTTGCCAGTTCGTTGAGCAGGTAGGGTGTCTTCGTACTCAAGGTCAGGGTTAAAGCCGCCTGGCTGCTCGCTGTTAAAAATCGTAATGATTCCATCGGAGACTAAAACTCGGTCCCCGGGCAGTCCGATTACACGCTTGATTAGATTTTCGTTAGTTTGCGCTGGGCTTTTAAAGACTACAATTTCACCTCTGTTAGGGATGTATTGACCGCCAGTTAAGGAAGCCCAGGTTTTACCGATCTTTACGATTATTAAGCGGTCGCCGTCATCGAGTGTCGGCACCATGCTTAGGCCGTAAACTTGATAGGGCTGAAACAAAAACTTAACAACAACAATTGCTACAATTAACGATCCGCCGACGAGTTTTATCATTCCCCAGGCGTTGCCAAAAAACTTTTCTCGGCCCGAGGGCTTATTAGCGTCAGGGAGCGAGCTATCCGGGTGAATTGGTGGCTGATGATGAGTATCTGGGGTGTCTGAATAGGGTACACCGGCTGGGTGAGGGTCGATGTTTGGCTGATGATGAGCTGAGTGATTTTTAGGTGTAGGCGAGGGGCCAGAAACTGGTTGATTTGTAGGCTCATGACCTGTAGTATCGTGATTCGTACCTTGCATAGGCTCTCATTATACCTTTTGTAATTAATTGCGAAACAAAATTGTTTACGCTTAACCGCCGGAGAAGCTATACTTAAGGACATTACGATCACGATTTATGAAGAAGAAACAACCACGTAAAAGCAATGTAGAAGGGTTCGTTAACCGTCGCCGGATGGGTACAATCGGTGACTTTAAGAGTTCTGTACCAATTAAAGATGCACCGGATCGCAAAGAAACAGCTGGTTTAAACAATCGAAGGACCGGTTTTACCGAAGAAGGGGGCTCAGACTATGACATCTTGCGCGAAAACGAGGAAACAACTGTGAACGAAGTAAGTAGCCGCCGCCTACGACGTGGGCAAAAAAAGCCTACCAAGAATCCGATCAAGCGTTGGTGGCGCTGGCGCAAAGCTCGCAGGGAGCGACTGAAGGCCAAGCGAGCTAATGAATCGAGACGCCGCAAGATTTTGCGCCGGTTCTTTAAGATACTGCTCTGGGGCTTAATCATCGCTGCGGCTTACTTCTTCCTTAAAACCTACTTAACGATCAACAGCATTATTGAACGCGACCCCAACGAAGGGGCAATCGCGGTTTGCGAAGAACCGTCAGCCGACGATGTTTTGACCGAAGGCGACAGCCGCGTAAACATTCTGTTGGTTGGTCACGGTGGCCCTAACCACGACGGCGGAGACTTGGCTGACAGTATTATCATAGTTAGCCTAGACGCCGTTAATAATCAGGTATCGTTGCTGAGTATTCCAAGAGACATGTACGTGGAGATTCCTGGTTTTGGCCAAGATCGTATTAATGCCTCGCACGCTTACGGTGAACAGCGCCGAAAAGGCCAGGGAGTTAAGGTCCTAGAGCAGACTCTAGAACAAACGCTCGATACCCGAATTCACTATTACGTTCGACTCGACTTCAAGGGCTTTATTCAGGCCGTTGATGCAGTTGGCGGTGTCAGTTTGCGGGTTACCAACCCAGTAATTAATGACTACAACTTCTCTTGGATGACCGAAGGAAGACCGCTAAACGTGCCTAAGGGTCAACGTGAACTCGATGGTTTAACTGCCTTGCTCTACGCACGCTCACGCTACACCAGTCCTCGAGGCGACTTTGATCGCAACGACCGACAGCGACAGATTTTAATAGCCCTTAAAAATGAAGTCTTAAGCGCTGGAACCTATAGCGATCCGCGCAAGGTTAACGAACTCCTAAGTGTTGCCGGATCACACGTCAGAACCAACATCGGACTAGACGAAATGCGCTGTTTGTACGACTCAGCTAGCGAAATTAGCGATTCAAGCATTATTTCTAAGGGTCTAAATGCCGAGAACTACCTAATGGGAACATCAGTTAACGGAGCTTCTGTGCAGGTTCCAAAAACTGGCAACTACAACTCTATAAAAAACTTTGTCAGACGATTGTTTGCCGATGGGTTCATAACGCGTGAAGCGGCTCCGATCGATATCTTTAACGGGACTCGACAAGCCGGGGCGGCCAACGACTTGTCGAACAAGCTAAAATCCTACGGCTACAACATCGGTGAAGTAGCTAACGCCCCAACTAGAGACATAATCGGCATCACTATTTACGAGCAAGACGGCGAGGACAAACCCTACACCAAACGTTATCTCGAGAAGCGATTTGATGTAGAAGTAACAGATGGCGACTTGCCCGAGGGCATCACATCGACGGCTAAGTTTGTTATCATACTTGGGTCACAATGAGACGACTAAGAGCAAGCAAGAACGAAGACAAGCCGGCTCGCCGGTACAATGTCATTAAAATCAGTTCGGTAATGCACACTGTTTACAACGTGGCCTTACCGATAGCCCTGCTGTTTATGGTTAGAGCTGGATTGACCGAACTGGCAGTCATAGTTGTGCTGCTAAGTAAATGGCGAGTTTTTGCAGTTAAGCCAAGGTATTGGGTGGTTAACCTGCGCAGCAACGCCGTGGATCTAATTGTTAAGCTCGGTACCGTCGGATTTATTATTCAGTCTGAAACCTGGCCAGCTCAAGTAGCTTGGACAGCTTGGTATGTAATGTGGCTGATCTTCATTAAGCCTGGCTCTACACACGCGATGGTGAGCTTGCAGGCAATGATCGGGCAGTTTATTGGTCTCTCAGCACTCTTTTTATGGGGTAGCCAGCTTGGTTTGACCGCCTTTGTAGTAGCTAGTTGGTTTATCGGGTATTCGGTGGCTCGTCACTTCCTAAGCAGTTACGAAGAGCCCTTGGCGCGCTTAATGTCATATCTGTGGGCTTTATTTATCGCTCAGCTGGTGTGGCTGATGTGGCACTGGTCTTTGGCTTACTTTATAGTCCCGCAAGTATCGATCTTTGCCTTGATGATTGGCTATACACTAGGCAGCGCCTACCATAACTTCCGCGAGGATACGCTAAAAGCTCATTATGTACGGGACCAAGTGCTTTTGGTCTCTGGTATACTGGCATTATTAATAGTTCTGTCTGACTGGCGGGGCGGGTTCTAAAAGACCAAGCAATAATAGGTAAAACTGCGGGTGAGGGTGATGGAAGAAACTCCTAAGACAACAGATCAACCAGTAGCGACTAAATCGGTTCACGAGGCTCCTAAGCACTGGCTCTTGCTGGCCTTGGTTATGCTGTGCTTCGGCGCTGGCTTTGGCGGCGGCTGGGTGGGGTCATCGGTTAACAACAGCGAGTCGCCAGTGTCTTCGTCTACTGCCCAAACAGTTATCTCTAGCGAAAGCGAGTTAATCAACGAGTTGGTTCAAGAGGTCGGGCCGAGCGTGGTATCGATAACTGCAACTAGTCGGTTCAGGCAAGGCTCCATCTACTACGGATCTAGGCTCTATGAAAGTCAGAGTGCTGGTACGGGAGTAATTGTTAGTTCAGACGGCTACATCATGACCAACCGACACGTCATCCCAGAAGGGGTTAGCAAGCTAGCGATCGTTACTTCGGACGGAACAGAGTACACAAATGTCAGAGTGGTCGGGCGAGATCCTTTTAACGACCTGGCTTACTTAAAAATCGACGGCGTAACAAGCCTAAAAGCTGCCAAAATTGGCGATTCTTCGCAGACTCAGGTTGGAGATCGAGTTATCGCCATCGGCAACGCCCTTGGCCAGTTTGAAAACACTGTGACCTCAGGAATAATTTCGGGCCTTGGACGTCCAGTACTGGCCGGTGAGGGCGAAGATCTCGAGCAACTAACCAATCTTTTGCAAACCGATGCCGCTATTAATCCTGGTAACTCTGGCGGGCCACTAATAAACGTTAACGGCGAGGTTATTGGCATTAACACAGCTGTTGCTGGAGAAGGCGAGAATATTGGCTTTGCTATTCCGGTAAACGATGCTGTCAGCGGCATAAAGAGCGTGACTACTCAAGGCAAGCTAGTAAAAGCTTATCTCGGAGTGCGCTACATCATGCTCAGCCCGGTTATTGCTCGTGAGGCTGGAGTCGGCGTTAATGAGGGCGCTTTAGTTGTAGCTGGAGCCGGCGAGCCTGCTGTTGCAAGTGGCAGCCCAGCCGCTAAGGCCGGGTTGAAGCTCAACGACGTCATTACCAAGATCAACGACACCGAACTCAACGAAAATCAGCCGCTCGGAAGCGTAATCGGGCGATTTAACCCCGATGATACAGTGATGCTAACAGTGGTAAGAGGCGATAGAACCTTAGAGATTGAGGCAGTTCTCGGCGAAGTGCCGCCATCACTAATGCGCTAGCTTTTATTGTGCGCGCAAACAGCTAACAAACTTACTGACTTGGCTTAACTCGAGCTGATTTCGCTTGGCAAGCTTTACTAAACTCTCGAATTGATCTGGCACGTGCTCAATCAAGACTAGGCCGCCCTCGGCTAAGTAGTTTTTGACATCTGATAAAAAGCGGCGATAGTGATCGAGTCCGTCCTCGCCAGAAACCAAAGCTTCGGTCGGTTCATGGGCAAGTTCTGGCTGATCGACTAGCTGGTCTGGGGTGAGGTAGGGAAGATTGGCGACAATTAAATCAAACTGGCCCGACACCTTAGAAAAGAGGTCGCTTTTGCTAAAGCTGATATCGGCATCGAGTCGAGCGGCATTATCTCTGGCGACTCGGAGTGCTTCATCGGAGTTATCGACGGCTGTTACGCCAAGGTCACGCCGTTCTAGTTTTAGCGCTACTGCCAAGGCACCAGAGCCGGTTCCGACATCTAGTAGCCGTGCACCATGCGGAGCGTAGGTAAGGGCGTAGTCGATGATTGCCTCAGATTCTGGCCGCGGCGTTAAAACGTCTTCATTAATCTTAAATTCGTGTCCGTAAAACTCTTTGCGTCCGCTAATTTGCGCTACCGGTTTATTAGTTAGGCGAGTAGCTAACAGATGAGCCAAGCGTCCTTCTTCGTCTTGAGTCAGTTTTTTGTCGTCGTGAGCTAGCAGCTCGGCACGATCCATCTTTAAAGCCTCGCCCAGCAACAGCTGAGCATCCAGTCGGGCAGAAGTAATGCCCTCGCGGTCTAAAATGCTCGTTCCAAGACTAAGCCAATCGCGGATGGTCATTGGATATGCTCCAGTATTTCGTCTACCGTTGTCTCTAAATCTCGATCTGAAGTGTCAATAAGTACTTGATTTAGCGACTTGGCGTCTTCTTCTGCGCGTTCGATCATATCTAGCATGCGCTGTTTGAATAAAGGGTTAGTAGTGTGTGGATCCTCGCCTCGTTCTGCTAGTCGGGCCTCAAGGGCATCGGGATTTACGTGCAGACGAAAGACTTTAGAGAATCGTGGGTAGTAGGCGCTTTCGTTCAGCGCACCACCACAAAAGAATAGTACGCCGCTCGCGGCTCCAAACACTGCTTCAACTTTTTTCTTATCCCAAAGCCAGCCGTTAACCTCATACCAGTCTTCACTTACTTCGTATCCAGGAAATTCAACGGGTTGCTCGGTCTTGATGTTGGCATAGTACCCAAAAGCATCATCAGTGTTAATGACTTCATAGCCTCGCTTGACTAGCTCATTGCCAATAGTCGTCTTGCCTGAAGTTGAAGGGCCGTTAATCAGAAACACACTCGCCTTGGTCATTGACGGCTCATTTCTTTCTCTTGCTGCTTAAGAGCCTCGATTAAATCGTCAATTTCACCGTTAAGAGCGCCGGGGATGTTGGAGCGCGAGAAGCCGATGCGGTGATCGGTAATGCGATCTTGAGGAAAGTTATAAGTGCGAATCTTTTCTGAGCGATCACCAGTACCAATTTGTGCTAAGCGTTGGATCGATTGTTCGGCCTGCTGATCTTCGAGCTGCTTGGCGAGCAGGCGAGAGCGTAAAACACCCATAGCTTTGGCGCGGTTCTTAATCTGCGACTTCTCATCCTGGCAGGTAACAACTAAGCCAGTTGGCTCGTGGGTAATACGTACAGCCGAATCCGTAGTGTTAACAGATTGACCACCGTGGCCACTAGCACGGTAGTAGTCAATTTTAAGGTCGCTTTCTTTGATCTCGACGTCTTGTTCCTCGGCCTCTGGCATTACTGCTACGGTTGCGGTAGAAGTGTGAATTCTTCCTTGAGATTCGGTGGAGGGAACGCGCTGAACGCGGTGCACGCCAGACTCAAATTTGAGCTGACCGTAAGGGGAGTCGCCCTTAACGCTAAAAATAATCTCTTTATAGCCGCCAACTTCAGATGGGGATTCGTCGATCAGTTCAACTTTGAGTCTATGCTGTTCGCAGTAACGGGCGTACATGCGGTAAAGGTCGCCAGCAAACAAGGAGGCTTCGTCGCCGCCAGCGCCAGCGCGGATCTCGACAATAATGTTCTTTGGGTCGTTTGGGTCTTTAGGAATTAGCGCATCTTCGAGTTCAGATTCTACTGTAGCCAATTTGGCCTGAAGTTCAGGAACTTCGGCTCCGGCCAGCTCAGACAGCTCCTTATCGGAGCCACTAACCATGTCATTTGCTTCTGAGAGATCGTTTTTAATCTGATCTTTACGATCAAACATGCTAATAATGCCCTCAAGCTCGTTAATGCGCCTAGACTTGTCGGCAAATTCAGGATCACTAAAAGCATCCGGTTTAGCTAAAAAGTCGGATAACTGCTGATACTCGGCTCGTAGTTCTGATTCTTTATGGTCCATAGTCTTGAGATAGTATTACATACTTTTTAAAACCACGCTTGCCGTCAAACCACTGGGGTTTTTGCTGTCCGCCACGCGGGCCGAGGACCAACCGCAGGGCATTCCGCAGGCCCCGAAGTGAGACAGCAAAAATACCAAGTGTGCTTTGACGGTTGCGTGAAAGTTTTGCGCGCCTTTATGAAAAGGCGCAAGCCACCCTCACTGGTAAGTGAGAACCTAACTTTCTTTAGGAGTTTCAGCTTCAGCTGCAGGCTTCTCAGCCTCAACCTTAGCACCGCGCATTTTTGGATCTTCGCGAACAATCTTAGATTTTGCCACTGGTGCACCAATCTTTTGAACTTCTTTTCCAGATTCGCCGCGGGCAGCCTTACGGTTAGCAGATTTCTTAGCCTTAGCAGCCGCTGACTTGCGTCGTTCCTCGGCTTGCTGAGCTTGTTTCTTGAAGCGATCAACTCGTCCTTCGACGTCGACAATCTTTTCTTCGCCGGTGTAAAACGGGTGAGAAGCGCTAGAGATGTGTACAGATACTAACGGATATTCGGTTCCATCAAGAGTGATAGTTTCTTTAGTTTTTACGGTAGAGCGTGTCAAAAAAGTGGCGTCGTTATTGACGTCTTTAAACACGACTGGGCGGTAGTTGTCTGGGTGTAAGTCTTTCTTCATTGCAAGGAGCGAGTATACACATCTGATAGACAGAGGTCAAGCTTCTTTATGCTCGGACAGCGCTATGAGCGACCGATAACCATAGTTACTAGTCAATGGGTTTACAGAAACACGCTAACGTTATATAATAGTCCGGTCCAGATTGGACTAGAGGGAAGACTATCAGAGAGGGTGAGTTAGTTGGACACAATCCAACAATCAGAAGCAACGATCCAGGAGCGTCTCGACAAGCTCCGAGAGAACGGCCACCTGCGCCACTACCACCACACGTGGAGAACGAGGCAGGCCAGTCGGCTCATCGAGGAGCTCAGCGGGATCCGGAAGCGGATCGGCGAAGAGGCGTTCGAGGAGTTCCTCCAGCTCGAGGTCCACTCGAATGACCTGCCGAGCATCGAAGGCACTTCGCTGTTCGAAGGCGACCTCGATGTTCTGCTGTCCGCCTGGTGGCTGCTCCACGAGATCGTGACGCGAGAGGTGCAGGCCAATCCCGACGACCACCCAGACGGCATGATCGTCGACATCCGGACCATCGTCCACAGCCTGCCCGCCGCGGCCTGATCGATCCTGGCTGTGGGGGAGCAATACGGTTCACTCCGTACCCCCACAGCCACCGATCATCTCTACAGTCTTCCCTCTAAACAACCTTGTGTGGCAAGTTGAGCTATATTTAAAGAACTTTTAATTACTCAGCTTGCTATAGAATTTTGCCAATGCTAATAGAACCAGCCTTACTACCAGTCAAACTAAGCCAGATTTTGCTTGACCAGCCAAGCAGGATTGAGATAGGTTGAGCGGATGGCTAGTGGCGGTTCATATGAGCGAGGAATTGATTATCTTAACGGGGAGAGTCGTAGGGTCTTAGACAAAGCAGTCTCAGGAGCGGCTTTAGTTGCTGGCGCGCTGCCTATAGCTGTGGCTGCAACCATCTCGGCCCGAGAGCACGGTCTTCGCAACGTGCTATTTACTCAGAAGCGAGTCTGGGGCCCAGATCCTAACTTTGCTATAACCAAGTTCCGAACCCTTCCTCCAGAGATTAACGGTGGTGTTTATCGATTGTGTGATCCGCGGGCATCAAAAGCCGCTAACTTTATGCGTCGAACCGGCATGGACGAGCTGCCACAGTTGCTTGATGTCTGGCGAGGATCAATGACCACGCTAGGGATAAGAACAGTCCTGCAAACACATTTAGATGATCGGAATAGCGCCGACCCGTCGTTGTTTGCCGACTGGTATCATGCTCAACAAAGCACAAAACCATCGTTAACTGGCGCCGGGGCGCTTTGGTATCATGACGCCGATCCAGACCCCTCAGACCCAGACAGTGTTCTTATTAATGTTATGAAGCTTGATCTTGAGTACATAGAAACCGCTTCGCTCGATACCGACCTAAAGTTTTTAGCGAGCATTCCTGGAACCATTGGCTCAATAGCAATCGACTACCTAAAACAAGAAGGCTAGCCCCACCCTCCCAGGGGGCAAACCGGCCAACTAGAGAGCGGACAACTGTACGCCCTACAAATTTAGCTCACATAAACTTAGAGGGTTGTTAAAAGTGCTAAAATCAATACAGGAATTAATACATATTTAACATTGGAGTAAAAAATGGCTAAGTCAGAAGAAAAGCAGGCAAAAGCAAGCAATAACGCCTCGGCACACGCTAGCTCGGGCGGTGCGTACTTTCTAGGATTCGTGGGTGCGTTCACGTATTACATCGTATCTACAGATGGTCTGTGGATGCTAGCGATCGGTTTCTTAAAAGCACTAGTCTGGCCAGCAATCTTAGTCTACAAACTGTTCGAGCTGCTTTACGCCTAAAAACACTCAAACTCTAAAGTGCTAGAATAAGCTTATGGCTAAGCGTAAGCGACTTTCTAACATAAAAAAGACCTGGATACTTGTAGCGGCAGCAGTGGTAGTTTTAGTAATCGCAGGACTGTTGCTCCGAGACAATATTTATCGGCAGTTCTTTAAGCCAACTCAGACTACTTTGCCTCAAGGCATCCAAGAACTACCGGAGCAAAGACAGCGACTCATCGAATACAAAACCAACCTAGACGTGCCCTGGGAAATTGCCTTTTTGCCAGACGGCGACATGTTAGTAACCGAGCGAAGCGGAAAGCTGCGCCGTTTTGGCAAGAACCCTCAGAGTTTTACGATCGACGGAGCTGCTGGTCAGTCGGGCGAGGGGGGTCTGCTTGGACTTGCTGTTCATCCAGACTTTGCCAGCAATCAAATGATTTATGTGTACCTAACAAAAGTTAGTGGTGCAGGCCACATTAACCAGGTCGATCGATACAAGCTCTCAGGTGAACGCCTGACTAATAAAACTACTATCATCGCTAATATTCCCGGCTCAACCTATCACGACGGCGGGCGGTTAGCTTTTGGCCCAGATGAGAAGCTCTACATTCTTACGGGTGATGCTGGAGTTGAACAGTTAGCACAAGACGTAAACTCACTGGCCGGGAAGGTGCTGCGCCTTAATGATGATGGCTCTACTCCCAGCGACAACCCCTTTGATAGTCCGATTTACTCTTACGGACACCGCAACCCCCAAGGCTTGGCATGGGACAACAAAGATCAACTTTGGATAACCGAACATGGACCGTCCGGACTAGAAACCGGCTATGACGAAGTGAACCTTATTAAATCGGGAGGAAACTACGGTTGGCCACTAATTCGTGGAGATGCCACCCAAAGCGGCTTAATAACTCCACTGGCTCAGTCTGGATCAAATGAAACCTGGGCACCATCGGGCACTGTCTGGTACCGTGGTTCGCTATTCTTCACGGGGCTACGCGGCGAAAGCCTGTATCAAGCGATCCTAAATGACAATAAGGTTACAAAAGTTGTAAGTCACTTCAGAGAGCGCTTTGGGCGACTGCGGGCTGCTACGCTAGGCCCTGATGGCTATCTGTATGTCTCAACCAGCAACCGAGACGGGCGAGGTGCGCCAAAATCAAACGACGACAAGATTATTCGCATCGATCCAGACATATTTTTTGAATAAACAAAAGCACTCTAAAAACTTTCTGGTATAGTAGATACATGAACGGGGTAGATGCGTATGACGACGCGAGGTGACTTTGTAAAAAAAGTTATAGCTTCCCAAGGCTTTAACGAGCGGAAGCAGTTTTTTCTTGCGGATCTAGATGAAATAAAAACACATTTTGTTAAGAAACTAAGTGGCTCTCATGCCGAGTGCAGCGAGCTATAAAATGGGAATACCTGACTTTGGTACAAGCGAGCTAGCAGAGGAGCGCTTGCGCAGTCAGGAGTACGAAGAAGCCAGAGAAATTCAGCAACGGCTAGAGGCCCTCGATCCCAGCATCAGCGATGAAGATCACGACGTAGTTCTTAGGCTTGTTCGTCTAGAACAAACTCCCGAAGCCGAAGGCCTGGAGCTAGATTCAATGGATTTAGTTGAGGGGATGGCGGTGTTCGAAGCTCACATCGATACGGTGTGTTCTGGCGAGGAACCGTCGATATTTAGCCTAGATGAACGCGATTTACTAGTCGGCGCCAAAAACTGGCTACTAGGGTCCGAGGACCAAGAAGTCAGACAGATGGGCAAAGTCATAGCCGGCGCGCTAGTTAGAGACAAGATAGCTAATCTCGCTAAATCTAGGCTTCCAGATGCAGACAAGTTACTTACCCAAGTCGATCGGTCATTGCATAAGGTCTACACTGACTATGTTGAGGAAGTCCAAAGCGATGAAGGCCGAGATGACGATGATGGCTCAGGAGGAACACGAGTTCGTGAACCCGATAACCCGATGAGTCCAAATAGTCCAATTGGTTCAGCTTCTGTTGTGATTGAAACAGAGGTAGAGTCAGGCGATCAGGACGAAACAAAGTTAAGTCTGGTAGTATAAAAAAGTACTGTTGATTCAACCTAACGCGAGGGGAGATAAGTAATGAGCAAACTAGTAATTAGTTTAATTGTAGCCGGTCTAGTGGTTGTCGGTGGCGGTGCAGCCTATGTATTAATGAGCGGTGATGACGAAAACGACGAGGCCGCAACGTCTCAGTCCAACGAGGCAGACCAGTCAGAGAGTGAGAACAGCGAGGCTACCTCTGAGTTTGCACCAGTTTCTACAGATGGCGTAGCGTTTGTCGCCACCATTAAGACTGCTGCCGGCGGACAGAACGTAAACGCTACGATGGAATACGACGGAGAAGCTAATTATCGCTATAAATCAGTCCAACAGGGTCAAAACCTTGAAGTTATAACCACACCGGAGGCTTCATACATGAAGCTTGGCAACCAAGGTTGGTTTAAATATGCCTCGGGCACCAACCAAGCGAACGTGAACACCGATGATTATCAGTATGATGAAGCCAAGCTAGCGGACTATAAAGCAAACTCAACCTACAAGGGAACTGGCAGCTGTATTGCTGGAACCTGTGACATCTGGGAAGTTACCAGTGCTGGCAGCGGGACCGCAACGATCTACTTAGATAGTTCTAATCAGAGAATTGTTCAGGTCAAAACTACTATAAACAACACTCAGAGCACCATCACATACGACTATAAGAGCGTAAAGATTACACCGCCAGCTAACGCCAAAACCTTCCCAAACTACGCTCAGTAGCAAGACAGTAGGACTAACATTGACAAAGCATAACTATTATGCTACATTTGTTGTACAGTTATAAACAACAAAAACAAACGAACAACAAAGGAAGCAAAATGCCAGAGACAGAGCTACTAGAACCCGGATACGACCACGAACTTATGGCGGCTTTTGAACAAGACGTTGTTGATCCTATCGAAGAAATTACCCCTGATGATGCTGACTTTATTGAAGCGTTTGCCCCGAGCGATGCCGATCAAGAGGCCGATGAAGCTTCAGAAATAGCCGGACAGTACATGTATCCGCTTGGTCACCTTAATGAAACCGTTGGCGTTCCAAAGACTGAACAAAAAGTTAGTACAAAAATGCTATTCGATGACGATAATCGCGCTCCAGAGCGAGTGGGGTCTAGTCGCGGCGGCGGCTTGATATAAGGTAGAACACCATGCATGCTCCGGCCGAAATGATTCCAGACCACGAGATAGCCGGGTCTGGAGGTAGCGAGTTTACTCCGGAGCTTGAAGTTGAGCCCGTTGTGCCATCGATTGAAGCTGCAAATCGTGAATTTGCAGCTTTAGATCGGATTGCTCAAGAAGACGAAGCCAAAGAGGCGATTGAGCGCGAGACTAAAGAAGCTACCGATGACCAGGAATTTGCGGATGAGTGGAATAGAACCAGTCCAGATAAGTACTTTACAGATAAGAATCTAGAAAAATTGGATGAGCATTTTCATCCGGTACACAAAAAGTTTTAATGACCATGACAGAAGATCAAGACAGTATCTACATCCCTGAAGCAGCGCACGATTTGCCCTTTGCTGGTGGCTACACGGTGACCGGTGATGAATCGGCTCATGCGATCTCAATAGACGGCGGACTCGCCGACGGATGGTCGCCCTACAACCGCTACTTAGACGGCGATAAGTGGACAGTTAAAAATGTTCAGCGCAACTACAATCTTGTTAGCGAGAGTATTAATAGCGAGGGTTTTAGAGAATATCTCGACCTGGTAGATGAGCTGCCTGATTATGGGCTTAACGTTATCAACTTTCATCCACTAATTGCTCAAGACTGGCCCAGCAGTGAAGATGATGCCGACCCGCAGTGGCTGGTGGTAACAGATCTGGTGGATGACCTAAGATTTAGTGACGCACTGTCTGGCGATTTCCTGAATCGCCCCCGCGACGGAGCTATGCTTCGGGACTGGCTGAGTTCGGTAGTTGGCTACTATGAACAGAAGGTTATTTCCAGCGAGCCTATTATCACTGGCTTAGCCGATCCTCGTATGTATGCTTGGTCAGAGGGGGAGGCGCCCGTGCTAGTCGAACTTGAGGGCTATTTTGTTAGTCCAACCAAGCGACTGCAAATTGCCTCATACCAAGAAGAACTCAGCTTAGCGATGCGTGAGATAGTCGCAACCTTTAATCAGATACGAACAAAAGTCGAGGATCCATTCTCCGTTAAGCAACAGATCAGAGATTGTGCCGAGGTATTCATAGCAGCAATCGAAGCTCGGGGTGGTTACGATGGTCATGCTGTTGATTACATCAACCAGAGTTTACAAGAAGATCTTTAGGGTTGAACTCGAGAGTTACATCTGTTAAGATTGCCTAGTTAATAACGAAGCAATGTGTAGAGGAATCCTCGTGCTGACTGGACTCAACCGGTCAAACACGTAGCTGCACATGAAGAACGAAAGGATTTTCCAATGAGCGTGACAGTAGATGTCAAAGAACTCTTAAAGAGTGGGGCCCACTTTGGGCACAAAACTAGTAGATGGCACCCTAAAATGGCGCCGTATATTCACAGTAAGCGCGGAAGCGCTCACATTATTGATTTGGTGCAAACCGCAGAGCTTTTAGAAGAAGCTCTAACATTTGTCACTAAAACCGTTAGCGAAGGCAAGCAAGTGTTGCTTGTTGGCACCAAGCGCCAAGCTCACGAAGTGCTAGAAGAAGCAGCCGAAAAAACCGGTATGCCTTACGTTACCAAGCGTTGGCTCGGTGGCATGATCACCAACTGGCCAACCATGTCTGGACGCATCAAACACCTCAAGCAACTTGAGGAAAAAATGGAATCTGGCGAACTTGGAGCTAAATACAACAAGCTTGAAGTTCAGCGGTTCCAAGAAGAAATCGATAAGCTCAATCACTTGTTTGGCGGCATAAAAGATATGCAGGGAATTCCTGGAATTGTCTTTATCGTCGATGTCGTAAAAGATGATCTAGCGGTTAAAGAAGCTCGCCGTTTGGGCATTCCAGTTATTGGGATTGTGGACACCAACGCTGACCCAACCTTGATCGACTACCCAATTCCTTGCAACGACGATGCCATCAAAGCAATTACTTTAGTTGTAGATTATCTAATGCAAGCCATCGAAGCCGGTAAGGCTAAGCGTGCTAAAGCAGCACCAGTTGTCGACAAAGACGACGCTGCTCAGGACGAAGAAACCAAAGCGCCAGTGAAGCGTGTAGTTGGGAAAGCAGTTGTAAAGGAGGAGGAAGACTAATGGCAGTTGATATCGAACAAGTAAAAAAACTTAAAAACATGACCGGTGTTGGTATAACTGACGCCAAAAAGGCTCTAGAAGAAGCCGGCGGTGACTTTGACAAGGCTCTAGAAGCCATGCGCGTTAAGGGTATGGCCCGAGCCGATAAAAAGGCCGACCGCGAAGCTCGTGCTGGTGTCGTCGATGCTTACGTTCATAGTGGTCGCATTGGGGTTTTAGTAGAAGTTAACTGCGAAACTGATTTTGTAGCTCGCACCGACGACTTTAAGAACTTTGTGCACGATATTGCTATGCACATTGCTGCTAGCGCGCCAGAGTTTATAGACGTAGCCGACGTTACCGAAGAAGCAACCAACAAAGAACTAGAGTTAATTGCTCAGGAGCTCAAGAACGAAGGCAAGCCAGCCGATATGATCGAGAAAATCTCGGCCGGCAAGTTAGCCAAGTGGCACCAAGGTGCAGTGCTTCTAAAACAGCCTTACATCAAGAATCCGGATCAAAGCGTGGAAGATTATCTTAAAGAAACCATCGCAAAACTTGGCGAAAACATCGTCATCCGCAGCATGCACCGTGTAGAATTAGGTGAGAACTCTTAAACTACGCAATAGTTCAAATCTAAGGGGGTAGACATGGCTCTAACAGTTGACGAAGCAAAACCAAAGATGCAACAAGCAGTCGATCGGCTGCTAGAAGATCTTAAGAAATTACGAACCGGCCGAGCCAGCTCGAGCATGGTTGATGGCGTATCAGTCGAAGTTTACGGACAAAAGATGCCGCTTAATCACTTAGCTTCAATTACCGCAGTTGACGCGCAGATGATTCAGGTTTCGCCGTTTGACCCCAATAACCTTGATGCAATCTCATCAGCGATTCGAGATGATAGTTCGCTTGGACTTAATCCAGCTGATGACGGCAAGGTGATTCGTTTACCAATTCCGGCAATGACTGCCGAGCGGCGCCAAGAAGTTGTAAAACAACTCAAAGAACGAGTTGAGGACAGCTTTGTTAGTCTGCGCAATATTCGCCACGAAGTCATCAACACTGCCAAGCAAGACTGGAAAGATAAGAACATCAGCGAAGATGACCTAAAGCACGCAACCAAGCGAGTTGACGAACTACACGATGAATTCAAAAAAACCATCGAACAAATGTCTAAGGACAAAGAAACTGAAATAATGACCATCTAGTCGGTTTAAAGGGAGGGTAGAGCAATAAACATGTCATCGAGTTCTTTGGTGCAAACGCCGCAGCATATTGGCTTTATTCTTGATGGAAATCGCCGCTGGGCTCAAGCCCAAGGACTGCCAAAACTAGAAGGTCATCGCCGCGGATACGAGCACCTAAAAGCCATTGTTCGCCACGCTCACAGCAGGGGCGTTAAGTTTGTATCGGCCTACATTTTTTCTAGCGAAAACTGGAATCGATCCAAATCCGAAGTGTCATATCTAATGGGCTTGGCACTCAAAGTTGCAACTCAGGACATCGAAGAACTGCACAAAGACAATGTACGCGTACGGTTTTTAGGTCGACGCGACGGATTGTCCGACAAGCTAGTAAAGGCGATTGCAAATGCCGAAGAAAAGACCAAGCACAACACCAAAGGCACCCTTGCACTTTGCTTTAACTACGGTGGTCAGCAAGAAATTGTCGATGCTCTTAAGTCGTTAGTCGATAAAGGTGTTAAGTCCGAGGATGTAACTGAAGCCTTAATAGAACAAGAACTCTATGCATCCGACATTCCAGCTTTAGATTTAATAATTCGTACCTCTGGAGAAAAGCGTTTAAGTAATTTTATGCTCTGGCGCGCAGCCTATGCTGAGTTATACTTTGCACAAATGCACTGGCCTAGCTTTACAATTAACGACTTAGACGACGCGCTAGCAGACTACGCTAGTCGTGAACGAAGATTCGGAGGAGGCAAGTGATGTTATTCTTGGGTCTGGTTTTTTTTGTAATTTTAATTCTGGTCCATGAATTCGGACACTTTATCGTGGCTCGCCGCAATGGGGTCAAGGTCGAGGAGTTCGGAGTGGGATTTCCACCCAAGCTAATCGGCAAGCGCTTCAAGAAAGGCGACACCGAGTACACCATCAACTTGCTGCCGCTTGGTGGGTTCGTTCGATTAAAGGGCGAGAACGAGGCCGATAAGAGCGAGGGAAGCCTCGGTGCAACCAGTTACTGGTCTAAAACCAAGATTATGTTTGCTGGTGTGGCCATGAACTTTTTAACTGCTGCGGTTCTACTGACAGGGCTAGCACTGGTTGGCATGCCAAACTTTGTCGACAATCAATTTAGTGTTGATTGGGATTCTAATGTTGTTGATCAGTCGGTGGCCGTTGGCTCCGTAGAGGACGGTTCTCCGGCTTCTGACCTGGGGATGAAAACTGGCGACCGCTTAGTTTCAATTAACGGCGAGGCAATTGAGACTAAGCAAGGGCTTATTGAAACCACAAGTAGCCTGGCGGGTGAGAGCATAGAGTTGACCTATGTTCAGGCCGGTCAAGAGATTACAACCGACGTTACGCTATCAGACGGCGAAGACGATAAAGGCTATCTAGGGGTTTTCACCGTAGAGCTAGAAAAAACCAAGTACGGCGTGACTGCTCCAATTGTCGGTCTGGGAACTGCTATCCAGTTAACGGCGCTGACAGCTCAGGGCTTGGGCGCTCTGTTTCTAGATTTAATAACAGGCGACTTTGGGGCTGCATCAAAGGCGGTGTCCGGGCCGGTTGGGGTAGTGTCGTTGCTAGGTGACTTTGGCGGCTTTGGCTTTGCTTATCTGATCTTCTTTATCTCGACGATCTCTTTGACTCTGGCGGTTATAAACGCCATGCCGATTCCGGCACTAGATGGTGGTCGCTGGTTTATAATGACTCTCTTTAAGGTTTTTAAAGTTCCGCTTAACCAGCGAACAGAAGAGATTATTCACGGTACTGGATTTGCCTTACTGATGCTATTGATCGTGCTTATTAGCATTGTTGATGTGAATCGGTTTATCTTGAAATGAGTGCAGCCCAAGACGACGTCCAAACTGGCTGGGGTCCGATTGCGGCCGTACTGTACGGGATAGTCGCTTACTTGGGGCCACAGATTATCGTCGGTTTGTTAATTGGAATCGCCATCGGCGTGTTTGGTTTGTCTGCGGAGTCATCCTGGCTGGGAGAAGACGCCAGTATTTTTGCTAAAGCAACGCTAGTTACGGTATTCTCGGCTGCAACTTTAACGCTCCTTTGGCTATACGTCAGAACTCGGGGGGGCTTAAAGGCACTCGGGATCAGAGGTATTCCACTCAAGCAGTATTGGCTGCTTTTGCTAGCTATTGGGATCTATCTTATCGGCATGATTACGGCACTTAGCTTAACCAAAGCTTTGTTGCCTGGAGTGGATCTTGAGGAGGAGCAAATTACTGGCTTTGAGAATGCCGGGGGCTTTGTGCAGCTGCTGCTGGTTGGTCTTGCACTGACAGTGATCGTGCCTGTTACCGAGGAGGTGTTGTTTCGAGGATTTCTATTTAAAGGCTTAGCTACAAAAATGAGCTGGCCGATTGCGGCAGTGATTTCGAGCATTTTATTTGGTTTGGCGCACTTGCAGCTAAATGTTGGAATAGACACCTTTGTTTTTGGCATGGTGGCCAGTTGGTTGGTGGTTCGCACAAACTCCGTGGTGCCTGCTATACTTTTGCATGTAATTAAGAATGCTCTGGCCTTTGCCTTTGTGTTTGTAATTGGGACGTAAGAACCACTATGAGACTCTCGAAACTATTTACTAAAACCAGAAAAGACGCACCATCGGATGAAGCGGCCAAGAATGCTCAGCTTCTAATTAAAGCCGGATATATTCACAAGGAAATGGCCGGCGTTTACAGCTACTTGCCACTAGGACTGAATGTTTTAAACAAGATCTCAGATATCGTTCGCGAAGAAATGAACGAAGTCGATGGTCAAGAAATCCTGATGACCGCACTACAGCTAAAAGAGCGCTACGAAGCTACGAATCGCTGGGATGACGCCGTGGTCGACAACTGGTTTAAGACCAAACTCGCTAACGGGCAAGAGTTAGGCTTGGGTTTTTCACACGAGGAAAATCTATCGCCGATTGTTAAACAATACGCGCATTCCTACAAAGACTTTCCGGTGTCGATTTATCAGATTCAGACAAAATTCAGAAACGAGCTTCGGAGCAAGAGCGGGTTGATGCGCGGCCGCGAGTTCTTAATGAAGGACATGTACTCGTACTCTTTATCTCAGGAGCAGCACGACGAATACTACGAGCGAGTCAAAGCGGCTTATCTTAAGGTTTATGACCGACTAGGAATTGGCGACAAAACTTTTGTGACGTTTGCCAGCGGAGGCAGTTTTAGTAAATACAGCCATGAATTTCAGACACTCTCTGAGGCTGGCGAGGACATTATTTACTTGGACCGTCAGAAAAAGCTAGCGATCAACAAAGAAGTTTACAACGATGAGACCATTGCCGAGCTCGGCGTTAAAAAGGAAGAACTCGAAGAAGTAAAAGGTATTGAAGTCGGAAATATCTTTAGTCTTGGCACTAAGTTTTCAGAGCCATTTGACGTTAGCGTGACCAACGAACAAGGCGAAAGCCTAACTGCCATTATGGGCTGCTACGGCATCGGCATTAGCCGACTCATGGGCACTGTCGCTGAACTTATGAGCGACGACAAAGGACTAGTTTGGCCAAAGAACATCGCACCAGCTCAAGTTTACCTAGTAAGGCTAGGGGATGATGAAAAAGTTGTGGCACAAGCCGACAAGCTCTACGCTGATCTTAAGAGCGCTGGCTTAGAAGTGCTTTACGATGACCGAGATCGCCGCGCCGGCGAGAAGTTTGCCGATGCTGACCTTACCGGCATACCACTAAGAGTTGTGGTTAGTGATCGAACCGAAGGTGATAACTTTGAGTCAAAGGCTCGAAACAGCGACGAGACAGAAAATCTTACTTTGGCTCAAATCGTAGAGCGCTCTAAGTAGCAATTACGGCGCGAGTTATATAATTTCAGCTGCTTTAGATGCGCTCACCTCTGTAAAATGATGACAATAGCACAATGACTTATATCGTGCTTATGCTTGGCCGACCATCCCTTGACAGCGTACAATAAAAAAAGCCTGTTAGGTTATGCATGTTTGTTAAGTGAGCCGGCTGAGCAATCAGCCGAAACGGATATAGGGCGCGGAAGCGTATCAAGACAGATACGCTGACAAGCCTTAGACCCGTTTTACAGGCGAATGATCAGACGGCAAAGCTGAACAGGCATTAGCTAATAGGGTTTAGATATCATGGCAGAAAAAAAACGCGGCGTTGGCCGATACATTAGTCACAATATTGCTGTCGATCTTGGCACGGCTAATACTTTAGTGTCGGTTGACGGACACGGAATTATTATCAACGAGCCAAGCGTGGTTGCGACTAATCGCAAAACAAAAAAAGTGATTGCTATTGGCAAAGAAGCTAAAAAAATGGTCGGTCGCACGCCTAAATCAATTATTGCTGCGCGTCCGTTGGTTGATGGTGTGGTTAGCGACTTTGAAATTACCGAGCACATGTTAAAGCATTTCGTAAGCACCATTCACAAGAACCACCGAGTGCTTGTGAGCCGTCCTCGCATGGTGGTTGGTTTACCTTCTGGTGTTACCGAAGTCGAGAAGCGCGCGGTCGAAGAAGCAGCCAAGAGCAGTGGTGCCAGAAGGATATATTTGATAGAAGAGCCGGTTGCCGCCGCAATTGGTGCTGGACTGGATATTACCGATGAGCGAGGTTGTATGGTGGTAGACATTGGTGGCGGAACTACAGAGATCGCGGTACTCGCTAGTGGCGGTGTAGTGGTGGCGAGAAGCCTTAGAATCGCTGGTGATGAAATGACCGAAACTATAATTCAGTTTGTTCGGGATGAGTACAATCTGCAAATTGGTGAACGCACAGCCGAGGACATAAAAACCAAAATTGGCGCGGTTTATTCTCACTCCGACACTAAAAGCATGATGGTACGCGGTCGCAATGTCATAACTGGGTTACCGCAAGAGATTGAATTAACTTCTGATGTTGTCCGAATGCCACTTAGCAAACAGGTTCGTCCAATTGTTGACGGCGTAAAAACCATTTTAGAAGAAACTCCGCCCGAGCTAATATCGGACATCATGCAGCGAGGTATTGTTGTGGCCGGCGGCGGCGCTTTGGTCGCCGGACTAGATCATTTAATTAAGCAAGAAACCCACATTGACGTGGTTGTGCCCAAGAACGCGCTAACCGCAGTAGTCGAGGGAGCAGCAATTGCCCTGCGAGAATCAGATCGTTATAAAGATGTGCTGATGAGCTCTAATTGAGCACATACGGGCGCTTTCTGTTTCTAATTTTGCACCCAGGGCTTAAAATTTAGATATGAATGAATCTAACCGCGCGCCAATTTTTATCAGCATCGTCATTGTTTTATTGGTCGCCGTTCGGCTAATCTCGGGGCTGGATCCGGTGGCTCGCGCCTATGATGGAATCCTTAACCCGATTACCAGCAGAATCAATAAGCTTACAGTTGGCAACGAAGTTGTGACTGGAGGTTCGCCGGCTGAACTCGAGCTTAAGCAACTAAAAGAAGAAAATAGGTTGCTACGCGATCAATTGTCGTTTGCAGGTGACTTGCCGTACGAAACAATTGCAGCCGACGTTATGCGTAAACGAACAAACGGTCCGCGCAAATATGTATCAATTAACCGCGGATCGTCTGATGGCCTAAAAATAGGCGATTCGGTATTGAGCGCGGGAGTTTTAGTTGGAGTTGTCAGCAGTGTTAACCGTGGATCGTCCGATGTTCAGCTGGTAACGGACGCTCAGTTTCGAGCAACTGCGCGCGCAGTTGATAGCAGCGCTCAGGGTGTGGTGACAAACCAATACGGTAGTACCAGCTTTAACTTGGTACCAAGGGAACTAAGTGAGGGCAGCGTAATCGAAACCGATGGCTCTGACGAAGTATTTCCTCCCGGCTTAGCCATTGGCAAAACCGGTAGCTTAGTGGCAAGCAACAACTCTGTCTTTAATCGCTACGTGTTGGTGCTGCCAATAAACCCCGGCCAGCTAGACACAGTGATTATAATTGTCGGAGAAGACTTTTGATTGCGCTACTGGCAATAACTATTGTCGCTAGTTTATTGCAGTACTTTATATTTGAACCAGTTTTAGGAATCGTCCCGCAGCTTAGTGTGTTGGTGCTAGTTTGGCTCAGCGGCATGGCAAAGCCATCGCAGCTGGCTTGTGTGGCTTTAGTAAACGGCCTAATGGTGGCTATTTTAGTTCCCGGGCCATCTTTGGCTATTGCGGCTGGCTACGGGCTGTTCGGGCTCCTCTTAGCTTGGTTTGAAGCCGGCCGTGCTGATGGGCATAATCATTTTGATACGGAACTTTTGGATCAGAATTCTTTAGTGGGCTTTGTAGCGCTCGGATCGATTTGTGTAACTTTGTTGCCGGTTGTCTTCATAATTCCCACCGGCTATTTATCGGTCGCAGTCGTCAACGCTTTAATTACCAGTCTGGTTACAGCGCTTCTTGCTGCGGTTATCTATAAGTTTTATAGAGGGTGGGTGAGCAGTGGGCGCTAGGCGAAGATCACCACTTAAATCTAAAAGCGGTAATCATGATAATGATTTTCTTGGGTTAGGATTGGCCGAAGACTGGATGCAGAGTTTGTTGTCGGGAGGGGTGGTGGTTGATGAGCGGGACGCAGGAAATCACAGCCAGGCTCGGGGCCGGATTTTGTTGATGGTAGCCGGCCTCATGATTGTATTTGTTGTCTTGTTTGTTCGACTATTCACCATGCAAGTAATGTCGTCGGATCAATACTCGGCCCAAGCTAGCGGGAATCGCATTCGAGAGATTGTAGAATACGCACCCCGAGGGCGAATATTTGATCGAGGCAATAAAGTGCTGGCCGATAATACACTCTCGTTTCAACTGAGTGCGGTTCCGTATTTAACTGACCGTGATTCAAACGAGAGGGCGGCCGACTTGCAGCGGATCGCAAAGATTCTGGATCGACCTGCAAGCGAGCTGGCCTCATTGCTAAATGCCAAGGGGCTTGAGTTTACCGAACCAGTAGTTGTAGCCGAGCGAATTACTCACTCTCAGGCTTTGAAACTCTCGGCGAGCATCCCTAAACTTGACGGATTTTCCTTAGATGAAATACCCATCAGAACTTATGAACGTCGCGGTGCTTTGTCGCACATCATTGGCTATACCGGACGCGTCAGTGAGGCGGATTTAGAGAATGATCAAACCGAAAAGCTACTTTTAACGGACTATGTCGGTAAAGACGGAATCGAGAAAACGTATGATGAGATTCTGCGCGGAACCAACGGATGGCAGCGGATTGAGGTGGATGCGCTAGGGCGACCGGTTCGCATCTTGGGCAAGCAGGCTCCTCGGCCGGGTCAAGATATTCACCTAACGATCGACTTTAAAACTCAGAAGGGGCTTACCGATGCTCTGCGTCAGGAAATGAAGCGAGCAAAAGTTCGCAAGGCTTCGTCGGTGGCGGTGGATCCAAGAGACGGTTCTGTAATTGCTATGGTTAGCCTGCCAAGTTACGACAACAATTTATTTGCTAAGGGTATATCAACTAAGGACTTTAATCGTCTAGTAAACAATCCAGACCAGCCACTACTAAATAAATCGATTGCCGGTGGTTATGTGACCGGCTCAATAATTAAGCCCTTAGTGGCCGCGGCCGCACTGCAAGAGGGCGTAGTTGATCAAAACACTGTGATCGTTGACCGAGGTTTTATTGATGTCGTAAGTGAGTATCAGCCCGGAGCCTACTTTAGGTTTAGGGGTTGGAATCCGGCTGGTTTAGGGCCAATGACGGTGCGCAGTGCAATTGCTATGAGCTCAAACATTTACTTCTTTACGGCTGGCGGTGGACACGGAGGCATTGATGGCTTGGGCGAAGAACGCCTAACGCATTACTACCGGGAGTTCGGCTTGGGCTCTTTGTCGGGAATTGACATTCCTGGCGAGATTGATGGACTAGTTCCGGATGCCGAGTGGAAGCAGGCAAATCGGGGCGATTCTTGGTACGTCGGCGACACTTACAACATTTCGATTGGGCAGGGTGACTTAATCATTTCGCCGCTGCAAATCACCATGGCCGAGGCTGTAGTGGCTAACAAAGGAAGTCTCTGGGAGCCGTATTTGCTCAAGGGGGCCGAGCCAACTCTGCGACGAGAACTTAAAATTGATGACAAAAACTTTACTCTTGTTCATGAGGGTATGCGCGAGGTGTTAACCAACGGTTTAACCTGTGAGTGCATTTTTGACCAGGTTCCAGTTAAAGTAGCCGGAAAAAGCGGAACGTCTGAAACCGACCCGGATTCTGGCCGTCGTCCTCACGGTTGGTTCACGGCGTTTGCACCGTATAACAATCCCGAAATGGTCATAACTGTGTTTTTAGAAGAAGGGTTTAATGGTACTGAGTTTGGTGCTCCGGTAGCGGCTAGAGCGCTCGAGCTTTACTTTAAGCGTTAGAATCTTAAATGTTATAATGTCGGTGGCCCAACTCAGACGTGGCTAATTTTTACCCAGACAAAACTTGCAATCAAACAGAAAATACAGTAGTTTTAATGTTTTAAAGAGAGTGATTATTCGCAGTCTCGCATTTATAAGAGACAGTGAAGAGAGTAGGGAGATATGAAGAAAGAATTCCATTTAACCAGGGAGGGGATTGCAAAGCTCAAAGAGGAGCTGAAGACTTTAGCTGGCAAACGATTTGATGTCGCCGGCAAGCTAAAAGCTGCGCGCAGCCAAGGTGACTTGGCCGAGAACTCTGAGTACCAGACAGCCCGAGAAGAACAAGTTCAAATCGAGCAAAGAGCGGCTGAAATCGAGCACATCCTGACCAACGTCGAGGAAATTAAAAGCAACAAAAAGAGCAGCAAAGTTATTTTAGGATCAACCGTTAATCTAAAAGACGGCCCAAGTGGCGATAGGACGTTTTCAATTGTGGGATCTGTTGAGGCAAATCCAGCTGAGAACAAAATTTCTGACGAATCACCAATTGGACAAGCCTTACTCGGTAAAAAAGTCGGCGATAAAGTAGAGATTGACCTACCAGCCGGCAAAAAGACGTATACAATAAAGAGCATCAGTTAAGCTCCGGCAGCAACTTAAGTAGGAAAAGTTATGGCCGATAACTACTGGCTCAATTCTATAGTTGATGAAATTGAACAGCGCCACCCCGACGGGGAGGTGTTGGTTGAGTCTGGGGCTTCGCCATCGGGTATTTATCACTTTGGTCACTTGCGCGAAGTTATAACTTGCGATGCGATCTTGCTAGAACTGCGGCGCCGTGGACGTCAAGCGCGTCATGTCCACTTCGTTGATGATCTTGATGCTCTGCGCAAAATTCCTGTAAACATTCCAGATGAGTACGAAAAGTATTTAGGAATTCCGCTTTGCGATGTTCCAGCCCCCGACGGCTCAGACCGTTCGTACGCCGATTACTTTGTTCAAGACCTAATCGATACCTGTAAGGTCCTTGGCATTGAAGTTGAGTTTATTCGATCACACGAAAAGTATCGAACAGGGTTTTTTGTACCGGCTATAGAGCGAGCTATCGAGCGAGCCGATCAGGTTCGAAAAACTCTAGAAGAAGTTTCTGGACACAAACTTGATGAAAACTGGTCGCCGATTCAGGTTCTCGAGGGCGAGTACCTAAAGAGTCGAAAATTTGTGGCCATTGATACTAATAGCAAAACAATCCAGTTTGAAGAGCGCGAAGGCGGCACGGGAACCGTCGCCTACGACAAAGGAGAAGTTAAACTTGATTGGCGCATCGACTGGCCGGCTCGTTGGTGGCTGTTACCGGTACATGCCGAGCCAGCAGGTCGTGATCACTCAACTCGAGGCGGATCTTTTGACACTGGTCTAGCAATCCTCAAAGACGTTTTTGACACCGAAGGCCTGGTGGCAGTGCCTTACGATTTTGTGAACTTAGCCGGCGATCCAAAAAAGATGAGCGCTAGCCGCGGCACCGGCATTCAGGCCAAGGAGATCGCTAAAGTTTTACCTCCGGAAGTTGTCAGGTTTTTTATGCTGCGCTATCCACCAAGCAAACGACTGTATTTTGACCAAGTCGATGGCATGACCCGACTAGTTGATGAGTTTGCTGAACTAATCTCAAAAGAGAGAAGCGAAGCCGAACAGCAACTGCTTAGTCTTTGCACTCAACCACTGGGCGATAAAGTGGTGGTGTCGCCGGTTCCTTTTTCTCACTTAGTCGAAAGTTACCAAGCTGCCCTCAAGGACCCAGAGGCTACTCTAAATGTCCTGCGTCGCACCGAATACAAAGACGACATAGACGCCAACCAAGAGATCATCAAGCACGAGCTAGAGTTTATCGATGCGTGGCTCGAGCACTGGGCGCCCGAAGACGTGAAGTTCTCCCTTCAAGATACCGTAGACGTGAGCAGCTTGAGCTCGGCTCAAAAGAGCTATCTAGCTGAGCTTGCAAGTAAAGTTGAGTCAGCGCCAAAAGAAGCCGACGGGGAGTGGTTCCATAAAGCAATTTATGACTTCAAGGACAGTAGTGGGCTTGAGCCAAAACAACTGTTCACGACTCTATATCAGGTCATCTTAGGTAAGGATTCTGGTCCGCGTGCTGGCTGGTTCTTATCGATGCTAGACCGAGACTGGTTGATAAAGCGCTTACGCGAAGCTGGCTCATAGAGTAAACTAGTGGCAGAAGCTGTTTGATAATTCACTTTTAGAGTTAAAGCTGGAGTCGGTTTTGCGAAAACTGTGAAGGATGAGGATAGCGTATCGAATGACTACGGTGACGAATTCTGAACAGTTTGCAGCCAACCGAAATAGCTTTAGAATGAAAGGGAATTTTTAAACAGGTTCATAATGCTCGACATTCAATTCATTCGAGAAAACAAAGATCAAGTTAAGCAAGCCGCAGCCAATAAAAAGGTTGAGGTTGATATTGATCGCTTGCTGGAGCTTGATGGGCAGCGACGGGAGCTAATTCCACGACTAGAAGACTTGCAGCGTCAGCGAAATGAGCACGCTCAGAGCTTACAAAGCGGCCAACCAACTCCAGAGCAAATCGAGCAAGGCAGACAACTCAAAGAGCAGGCAGCTGACCTTGAGTCACAGCTAGATCAAGTAGAAGGCGGATTGAACCAGCTTATTCGTAGCGTTCCCAACGTTCATTTATCGGACGTACCGATTGGTGCCAGCGAGGATGACAACGTGGTCGTTAAGACAGTTGGCGAGAAACCACATTTCGAGTTTGAGCCTAAGAGTCATGTTGAACTGGCAGAAGGTAAGGGCTGGATAGACAAAGAGCGAGCCGCGAAAGTATCCGGCGCTCGATTCGCCTATCTAAAAGGGGACTTGGCGCGCTTACAGTTTGCGATCATTCAATTTGTTATCGATACTCTTGGTGACGAAGCAAAGCTTCAAGAAATAATTACAGCCAACAACTTGTCGGTGTCAGCCAAGCCATTTGAGCCGATTTTGCCACCAATGATGGTGCGCACAGACGCATACGAAGCCACAGCCCGCCTCGATGCCGAAGAGACTACATACAAGCTAGCCGACGACGAGCTATGGCTTAACGCCAGCGCCGAACACAGTCTCTGCAATATGTATATGGATGAGATTCTGCCGGCTAAAAGTTTGCCCCTTCGTTATATCGGCTATGCAACGAGTTTTCGTCGTGAGGCTGGTACGTACGGCAAAGACATGGAAGGCATTCTGCGGCTTCATCAGTTCGACAAACTCGAGATGGAAGTTTTCTCGGATGCCAGCAGCGGCCTAGAAGAGCATAAGTTTCTCGTAGCAGTGCAAGAATATCTGGTTGGGCAACTAGGGCTTAGTTATCAGGTAGTACAAAAGTGTACAGCCGACATCGGAAAACCTAACGCCCAAGGAGTAGACATTGACACCTGGATGCCTGGTCAAGATAAGTACCGCGAAACCCACACCGCCGATTACATGACCGACTATCAGGCCCGCCGACTCAAGACTCGTGTGCGACAAGATGACGGCTCGGTAACACTTGTGCACACAAACGATGCAACAGGGTTTGCTCTCGGAAGAATTATGATTGCGATCATCGAAAACTACCAAACCGCAGAAGGTAACGTCCGAATTCCAGAAGCACTTAAAAAGTATATGAACGGAAGGGAACAAATATGATCGAGCGCATGGAAATAAGCGGCGTGCACTACAAGCTAAACGACGACATCAAAAAGTATGTCGAGAAAAAAATCGGTCGACTAGATCGCTTTGTGCCAGCAGCTATGCGAGATGCCGTACATGTTGAGGTTAAACTCGATGAAAAGCGTAAAGGCGCCGACAAATTTATGTGTGAGGTTGTACTGCACTTGCCTCACGACATTATTACCGTTAAAGAAACCACAATTAATATTTTTGCAGCTGTCGACATTGTCGAAGCAAAGCTCAAAAACCAATTAAAAAAGTACAAGGAAAAAAACACCAGCCATACTGCTGATCGCAAGAAAACGTTTAGCAGACTCAGAAAGTTGGCTGACCGCGACTATTGGGGGAAGCAGAATTAACCAAACGAGTTTAGAATTTATCTCGCAGATGTGGGATAATGAGGTTCGATATCTGGTGGGACAGGGAGTATTTAGATCGTGAAAAAGACACTAACAAAAATCTTAGGGGATCCACAACGTAAGGTCGTTAAGCGGCTAGAGAAGCGTGTTAAAGAAGTTAATGACTTTGGCCCGAAGCTAGCCAAGTTAAGCGATGCTCAGCTTAAAAAGAAGACCGCCGAGTTTAAGGCCCGTCTAGAAAAGAAAGAAACTCTCGATGACATACTGCCCGAAGCTTTTGCTGTGGTTCGAGAAGCATCCGGGCGCACCATTGGCATGCGCCACTTTGACGTTCAGTTGGTGGGCGCAATGGCGTTGCATGACGGCAACGTAGCCGAGATGAAAACCGGCGAAGGCAAGACCTTGGTCGCAACGCTAGCGGTGTATCTAAATGCATTAACTGGCAAGGGCGTGCATGTGGTCACCGTCAACGATTACTTGGCTCAGCGCGACGCCGGTTGGATGGCAGAAATTTATGATTTCTTGGGACTGAGCGTGGGCGTAGTCATACCAGAAAAGACCTTTATTTATGACGCAAAGTTTAACAACAGCGATCATGAGGATCCTAGGTTTAAGCACCTTCGACCGGCCGAAACCCGCCGCGAAGCTTATGACGCCGATGTCACGTATGGAACAAACAACGAGTTTGGCTTTGACTATCTGCGCGACAACATGGTTAGAGAGCTAAGCCAGCTTAGACAGCGCGAATTAAACTTTGCAATCGTAGACGAAGTCGACTCGATCTTGGTAGACGAGGCCCGAACTCCGCTAATTATTTCTGCCGCTGCATCAAATAGCGGCAGTAGCTACAGCACTTTCGCTCAAATCGCTCGTCGACTAACGCCAGACGATTACGAAAAGGACGAAAAACGTCGTAGCGTCGGACTCAAAGATGAGGGTGTTGAAAAAGTCGAGAAGTGGCTCGGCGTAAAAAACCTTTACGCACCAGAAAACGTCCGAATGATTTATCACATGGATCAAGCACTGCGCGCCGAAACACTGTTTAAGCGAGACAAAGACTACGTGGTTAACGAAGGCGGCGAAGTGGTTATTGTCGATGAGTTTACCGGTCGTTTGATGCCTGGTCGTCGCTATAACGAAGGATTACACCAGGCAATCGAAGCCAAGGAAGGCGTTGAGGTTCTGCAAGAATCTATGACGCTCGCCACCATTAGTTTTCAGAACTACTTTAGGCTCTATAAAAAGCTTTCTGGCATGACCGGTACTGCCAAAACCGAAGAAGAAGAGTTTCAGCAAATCTACGACCTCGATGTTATTGAAATTCCTACCAACATGCCAATCGCCCGAGAAGATCGAGGAGACAAGATCTTTAAGTCGGAAGCCGGCAAATTTAAAGCCATCGTAGCGCAGGTCAAAGAACTGCAAGAAAAGGGACAACCAGTTCTAATCGGTACAGCCTCAATTCAAAAGAACGAAGTTCTCTCTGAGCTACTCAGTAAGTCGGGCGTGCCCCACAAAGTTCTAAACGCCAAAAACAACGAGGGCGAGGCAGCGATTGTTGCAAAGGCCGGGCAAAAGGGTGCAGTTACGCTAGCTACCAACATTGCCGGTCGTGGTACCGACATTGTCTTAGGCAAGGGCATAACTGACCTGGGCGGATTATACGTTTTGGGCTCAGAGCGACACGAAGCGCGGCGAATCGACAACCAGCTGCGCGGCCGCGCCGGACGTCAGGGCGATCCCGGTGTCACGCAGTTTTTTGTATCCGCCGAAGACGACCTAATGCGAATCTTTGGTGGTGAACGAATTGCTTCAGTAATGAATCGGCTCGGAGTCGGGGATGATGAACCAATCGAGAACCGCACCCTTTCAAAAGCCCTAGAAACTGCCCAGAAAAAGGTCGAGGATCATAACTTTGATTCCCGTAAGCACGTTGTTCAGTACGACGATGTTATGAACCGTCACCGCAAGGCTACATACACCTTGCGTCGCCAAATCCTAGAAAGCAAAGATATTTCCGAGAAAGTAACCCAGCTAATAGAAAATCAAGTTCAGGCCTTTGCACCGAAGCCAGATGAAAAAATAGCTGATTTAGTCAACGATGCCAACGTGGTATTTCATTTTGATGACACCGCAAAGCGCAGCTTAAAAAAGGCCAATATCGAAAACTTCTCAGAGCTTTTAGCTAAGCAAGTAAAGCGACTGCGGTCTGCTAAAACTGAGGAATTTGGCAAGGATATGATGCTTCAAGTTGAGCGCGAAA
This sequence comes from Saccharimonadales bacterium (SeqCode), assembly GCA_041751215.1. Taxonomy (GTDB): domain Bacteria; phylum Patescibacteriota; class Saccharimonadia; order Saccharimonadales; family JBGSXW01; genus JBGSXW01. The sequence continues at coordinate 71,802 of JBGSXW010000003.1, forward strand.
TTCACCTGCAAATACTCGACAACTTATGGATGCAACATCTAGAAAATATGGATCACCTGCGCGAAGGCATTAACTGGCGCTCGGTTGGACAAAAGGATCCTCTGGTTGAATACCGCCGGGATGGTCAGCAGTTGTTTGAACAAATGCAGGCTGGCTTAGAAATTGAGGTGGTGCGCGCCTTATTCCACGCCGAGCTTAGACGCGAAGTTGAGCCCGATGAGCCGATTGAGACGGAACTAACCAGAGCAGCGCGGAGTTCGATCGAACAGTCTGATACCTCACAGAGTGGCTCAAGTAGCAAAGCGAGCGAATCTCGATCTTCGGCTAGCAAAGCCAAGCCTGCCGGTAAGCACACTGATGCTCGCAAAAAGAAGAAACAGCAACGAAAAAACCGCAAAAAAAATCGAAACTAGACAAACAGTAGGTAGTAACGAGTTGCAAACCGCCACCGCTTATGGTTATCTTGTAGGGTAATAACGTGCCTGTTTTGGTACATAAAATAACGGATAGAAAAGGGGTTATATGCCACCAAGCAATCCACAAGATCCAAGTCAAACACCGGCCGAGCCGGTCGGCATGCCACCAGCAGCCGATGAGCCAGTAGCGCCGGTCGAACCGCCTACTGAAGAAGCTAACAATGATGTATCGGCACCAGATCCGATGCCGCCAATGAGCACCGATGCGCCAGCCGATCCGGTTGTGCCCGCTCCAGAAGTAGCAGCACCAGATTTGGGTGTTGGTGACGATAATCCAGTGCCGAGCCCTGCTCCAATGCCGGGTGTTGATGAAACACCAGCAAACGGAGAGGGCGATAGTCAAGGCGATGACACTACACCTCCAGCCATGCCTCCTGCAGATGGGGGTGGTTTTGGTGGCGATAGCACAAATCCGCCAGCCGGCGGTGGTATGAATGACGGGGCAGCAGCCCCGTCGTCAATCCCTTCTGGCGACGTTCCAGCAGTTGGTATGGTTGGCGCTACGACGCCAGTCGCACCAAATGTTGGAGCAGCTGTTAGCTCTGGAATGCAGGACATGCAATCTAGCGGACCTAATGTGTCTAAAATAGTTATGATTGTTGGTTTTGTCTTTGGCTTTATAGCTATTGCTGCAGCCGGAGCCTTTCTTTTAGCCTAGGCGCTCATCAAACAGAGGGCTAGTGCTATAATTATTAGCTGTGAACGACTTAGAGCAGGCAATTTCTGAATTAAAGTGGGCGGTTGATGATGCAACGGCTCGACTTAACATTAAGTCGCAAACCGCTGAGCTCGCAGCTCTAGAGGAGCAAATGAGCAAGCCTAATTTTTGGGATGACGCCAACAAGGCGCAAACACTTAGCAAGCGCCACGCACAGCTTAAGGCAGCAATTGAGCCCTGGGTTGAGCTAAGCAAGGAGGTCGTTGAATTGCAGGAGTTTGCGTCGATGGACGACGATGCTCTAACGGCCGAAATTAAACAACGACTCAATCGTGCTCAGAAAAGCTTAGATGAACACAAGTCAGAATTAAGCCTGTCTGGTAAATATGATGCCTATGATGCCATTGTTAATATTCACGCTGGTGCCGGCGGGCTAGATGCACAAGATTGGGCGCAAATGTTGATGAAGATGTATGCAAAGTGGGCAGATAAAGAGGAACTCAGTCTTGAAGTTATAGATGAATCAACCGGGGAAGAGGCCGGGATAAAAAACGCCTCAATCAGTATCGGCGGACGCTTTGCCTATGGACGCCTAAAAGGGGAGCACGGAGTGCATAGGCTGGTTAGGATGAGTCCGTTTAACTCGGCGAACTCCCGCGAAACCTCCTTTGCCCAGGTTGAAGTGTTGCCGCAAATCGACGAGCCAAGCGAACTTGAACTAGACGAGAAAGACTTAAAAATTGATGTTTACCGAGCCGGAGGCCGTGGTGGCCAGTCGGTTAACACCACTGATTCGGCAGTACGAATAACTCACGTACCAACTGGCATATCAGTAGCGATTCAAAACGAGCGCTCACAGCTCCAAAATAAAGAAACGGCCCTAAAGCTTATAAGATCAAAGCTCGCTCAACTGGCCGTAGAGCAACACGCGGATGCGCTCTCCAAAATTAAGGGGCCAAGCAAAGAGGCCGCTTGGGGTAATCAAATACGCTCATACGTTTTGCATCCATACACAATGGTTAAAGATAATCGCACAAAATTTCAGACTTCAGATGTTGATGGAGTGCTCGGCGGCGACCTAAACGAATTTATTGAAGCCTACCTAGCAACTCTGTTAGGGGACTCAAACTAAAGCCGATTTGCAAAGAAAAGTAGCCAGTTTAAAAGTGCTTCTGCTAAAATAGTCGACGTGATCCTATTTGATAGAGTTTCAAAACAGTACAACAAGAACTCGATTGCCCTAAATCGCATCAGCCTACACGTCGAGCCCAAAGAATTCGTACTTCTAGTAGGAACGAGCGGTGCTGGTAAGTCGACTTTGATGAAGCTAATTACCCGGGAAGAAAAGCCAACTTCTGGGAAGATTGTTATTGGCGGAATTGATTACAACGAGCTTAAAGATAGAAATGTCCCGCTTTTGCGACGCAAAATCGGTGTGGTATTTCAGGACTTTAAGCTATTACCAAACCGCACAGCGTTTGAAAACGTAGCCTTTGCTCTTGAAATTGTCGGTATGTCCAAGCGCGAGATTGAACACACAGTGCCGAAAGTACTCGAGCTAGTAGGGCTTAAAGACAAGGCTCACCAATTTCCGAGCCAGCTATCTGGGGGCGAACGACAGCGTGTCGCCATTGCGCGAGCGGTGGTTAGGCAACCCAAGATTTTAGTTGCCGATGAACCGACCGGTAACTTAGACCCCAAGCACGCCTGGGACATTATTCGGATTTTGCAAAAAATTAATCAACACGGCACTACAGTATTGCTAAGTACACACAACCAAGAGATCGTGAACAAGCTAAAACGTCGTGTCATTACGATATCTGACGGTCAAATTGTTAAAGACCAAGCCAGAGGGGTCTATAAGGCATGAAGACTTGGCTAAAACGCAACCTAATTACACTTGGACGAGTTTGTCACGCCGGCGTGCGCAACTTTTTTAGGAATGCTTGGCTAACAACAGCAGCCACAGCGGTCATGACGGTTACGCTCACAATTGCTCTCTCGGCTGTAGTGATTAACATGGCGCTCTCAGACACAATTGACGACATAGCCAAAGATGTTGCAGTTTCAGTTTATGTCTATGATGGTGTAGAGCAGCCTGAGTTGGACGCGCTGAGGCTGGCGCTGACAGGGAACGAGGTGGTAGACAGTGTTAACTACATCAGCAAAGAGGAAGCTTTGTCTATCTTTCAGGAAAGAAACCAAGACAGCCCGGAGATTCTAAAGGGCCTATCTGTCACAGACAATGTTTTACCAGCTTCTTTTGAAGTAAATCTTAAAGATCTGTCGAGAGTTGATGAAATTGTAGCCCTGACAGAGCAAGAGCAATTTAGCGACACGGTCGAAGAAACCAGTGTTAACGAAGAGCGCCGAAAATCGATTGATCGAATTGCCGGTGGACAGCAGTTTATAACCAGAGCCAGCGTTGCGGCCGGAGTTATATTTGGCGTAATCTCAACACTTATAATTTTCAACACCATCAGAATGGCTATCTTTACCCGCAGCTACGAAATAGAAATCATGAAGCTGATTGGGGCTACACCGGGTTACATAAGGGGACCGTACTTGTTTGAAGCTTCGCTCTACGGTGTTATTGCGGGTATCTTGGCTTTTGTGACGGTCTATACCGGCTTGCTAGGGCTCGGCACCAAAGTGGAGCAACACATAAAAGTAAACGACACCATCGACTTCATGAACGAATATTGGTACCTAGTATTTGGTGTGATGATAGGGGCAGGTGTACTGATTGGCTTTATATCTAGCGGCGTAGCAATGGCCAAGTATTTACGCATTAGCAAGTGGTAGTCAGGTAATTGCTAAAGCATTTAACTAAATACTTAAAGGTTCCGCAAACAACAGAGTGGGCAGATTAAATTTGACTTTGACTAATTCTACATAAGCGCTATAATTAAGCGACACATTATGAATGCGGTCAAACAAACACTCCTATCAAAAAAAGTTCTCGTAATTGCACTGGCAGTGGCTTTGTCTGCTGTTATTTTCTTTGCAGCTATTAAGCCGGCCATTGCGGTTAATTTAGCCGAGCTGCAAGAAGAGATAGCCCGGCTAGAAGGTCGGATCGGCAATAACAAGGAAACTTTAACTGAAATTAGAAGCCAGAAGGACACCTTAGAGAACCGAATCGCATCGCTTAACTCCGAAATTGCTGAGATCGACGACCGCATAAGACTAACCGAACTTAAGATTAAAGAACTAGAAATTCAAATTGACGCCAAAACCAAAGAGCTTGACGAGCAAAAAGAGCTTCTGGGCGAAAACCTCAAGCAGCTTTATAAGACCGGCGATTTATCGACGCTTGAATTGCTGGCATCAAGTGATAGCTATACCGATTTTATAAATGACCAAGAGTATCTTGAGCGAATCAAAGCTGGTATTCAAGAATCAGCCGACAAAGTTGAGGCACTCAAAAATCAACTCGAGAAACAACGAGACACCCAAGAGCTGCTGCGGATCGAGCAACGGAATCAAAGAGAAGCGGTGGCTGGGAAGAAAGCCGAACAAAACGAGCTGCTTGCTGAAACCGAAGGACAGGAGTCTCGATATCAGACCATCGTATCTAGAGATAACAGAGCACTAGAGGAGGCCTACTCAGCTCTAAACGCCGAATTGGCCAGGCGAGCTGTAAATAATACTGGCCAGACTTACTTTGGTACTGGAAGCTATCCGTTTGCCACTGCATGTACTAATCCTTACCCAGCTCCATGGGGAGAAAGTAACTGCTGGTACCATCCTTATGTTGATGCCGGCGGGTATCCGTATCGACAGTGCACGAGCTACGTGTTTTGGCGCCGCGGTAACATTGGCCGACCAGTTCCAGGCTACATGGGTAACGCTGCTCAGTGGCCAGGATCAGCTTCCGCTGCTGGCTACAAGGTTAACTACACACCAAAGAAGGGCGCAATTGGCGTCATTCCAGGTGGCTTCGGTCACGTGTTCGTAGTTGAAGAAGTTTTAGGCAACAACCAGGTGCGAGCAAGTCAGTACAACGATCCAGGCCAGAACGGTGGTCAGTGGGGCATGTACAGCGAGGTTATTTATAACACGTCTGGGCTTGTCTTTATTCACTAAATGCTTGCGGTTAAGCCAGCCTTTAGGTAGCGTTAGTGTAAAGCAAGAAGCAATCATTAAGACAGAAGGGGCTACTCGGTAGTGTTGTTATGAAAGAGATTAAGTTTTATCAGCCTAATCCCACTGCACGTCGTGGCTGGGTGCAGCCAGCAGCCATTGTCCTTGGCTTTGTACTCGTCACGATCTTAGCCTTTGGCGCTGGTATTTATGCGCAAAGATCTGGTTGGATTAACGATGTTTTAAATAAATCATCAAATGATAAAGTTGGGCTGCCTGACGACCTTAACTACGAATCCGTCGAAGAGCTTTATGACGTTTTGCGCAAACAATACGACGGTGAGCTAAGCGAAGAAGAACTACTCAATGGCCTTAAGTCTGGGTTGGCCGAAGCAGCCGGCGATCCGTACACAACTTATCTAGACGAGGAAGATGCTGCTCAGTTTGAAGAGGATCTTAATGGAGTCTTTGTGGGTATCGGCGCCGAGTTGGGTAAAGAAAACGGCAGCTTGATCATCGTTGCACCGATAGACGGCTTTCCGGCAGCCGAAGCTGGCTTATTGCCTAAAGACAAAATTCTAGCGGTCGACGGTGAAGATGCCACTGGCATGACGATCGAAAAGGCCATTAGCCTAATAAGAGGCGAAGAAGGAACCGATGTGCGATTGCTTATCGGACGAGGCACAACGCAAAAGGAATATGTAATTACCCGCGAGACTATAACTGTACCAAGCGTTAACAGTGAGGTTAAAGAGGGGAACATTGGCTACATTAGGATTACTCGATTCGCCAACGATACGGCGTCGCTGGTTGATAAGGCCGCTCAAGAGCTTAAGTCTCAGAATGTGTCAGCAGTTATCTTAGATTTGCGTAATAACTCGGGTGGATTATTGCGCGCGGCGGTTGATGTGTCCAGTTTGTGGCTAGACGGCAAGGTGGTCGTGGAGCAACGTCAGGGCGGCCTTACCGTCGACTCTGTTTACTCGGCCAATAATCCAGCGCTTGCTGGACTTCCAACTATAGTATTGATAAATCCTGGTAGTGCTAGCGCCAGTGAGATTGTTGCCGGCGCCTTAAGGGATCACAAGGTAGCAACATTGCTTGGTGAAACCAGCTTTGGCAAGGGGAGCGTTCAAGAATTAGAAGAACTATTTGGCGGAGGATTGCTCAAGGTAACCGTAGCCCGCTGGTACACGCCAGGCGGAGTGAACATTGACGAAGCGGGTCTGACTCCAGATGTAAAAGTTAAACTAACGGTAGACGACATAACTGCTGGCCGCGACCCGCAACTAGACGAAGCAATCAAACGATTCAAGCAATAGCAGCTTGCTAAGGTGTCCGGCATCAGTTATCATGAGTGCTGATTAATAGGCCAGGGAGGCATTTGGTGGCAGCAAAGACTGCAACTAAGTATATTTTTGTTACAGGTGGTGTCTTGTCGGGGCTCGGCAAGGGTATCACTGCCGCCTCCATCGGGAACATTCTTCAGGCCCGCGGTCACTCTGTAAATATCCAGAAGCTCGACCCTTATCTAAATGTTGATGCCGGTACTTTAAATCCTGCCGAACACGGCGAATGCTTTGTTACAAAAGACGGGGCAGAGACCGATCTTGACCTTGGTCACTACGAGAGATTTTTAGATGTTGAGTTAACGCAAAAGAGCTCGGTTATGAGCGGGCGTATTCTCCTGAGATTAATAAAAGATGAACGAGCCGGTAAATATCTTGGCAAGACGGTTCAGGTTGTGCCTCACTTTACTAACGCCATTCAGGACGCAATTGTCGAAGCCGGTGAGGGGTTTGACATTCATATCGTTGAGATCGGCGGAACCGTCGGTGATTATGAGTCGCCAGCCTTTTTTGAAGCCATTCGAGAACTACAGGGCAGAGTCGGCAAGGAGCACTGCCTTTATGTTCACGTTGTTTACTTGCCATATTTAGGCACCAGCAAGGAAATAAAGACTAAGCCTGCTCAAAACGCTACAAGGGACCTGCGTGCTCTAGGAATTTTGCCTGACGTACTAGTAGCTCGAAGCGAGGTATCCGGAGACGACCCAAGCATTAAGTCCAAATTAAGTGCATTCTGTGGAGTAGAGCCAGCGGGGATCGTCTTGCTGCCCAACGCCCAGACTGTTTACGAAGTTCCGATTACTCTAGAAGATGCCGGCATCGGTGACTATATCGCAAACAAACTCTACATAAAGGGCAAGCGACCCGCCCACAAGCAGTGGAGAGAGCTGGTAAAGGAAGCTACCGCTGAGCGCAACCAACACGTAAAGGTTGGAGTGGTAGCTAAATACCTAGACAACGAGGACACCTACATGTCAGTCTTCGAGGCGCTAAAAAGCGCTGCCTGGAAGCATAAGGTTGAAATCGACATTGTATGGGTTGACGCGGAAAAGATCGAAAAGGAAGGTCCTACAGAAAGTCTGAAAGGACTTGACGGCATTCTAGTACCAGGGGGATTTGGTTCCCGTGGAGTTGAAGGTAAGGTCATAGCCGCACAGCATGCCATCAAACATCAAACTCCGTACTTGGGACTATGCTTAGGAATGCAGGTAGGGGTGGTGGCGTTTGCACGCAACAATGGGTTCCCCGAAGCCACAACTGCTGAGATCGAGCCAGAAGCCAAAGATCCGGTCATCTACGTTATGGAGGGGCAGGAAGCAATCTTAGGAACGGGCGGAACCATGAGGTTAGGCGACTACGAGTGCGTAATCGATAAACACTCGAAGGCCTACAAGCTTTACGGTAAAAAATCAGTCAATGAGCGTCATCGTCATCGGTTTGAATTTAACAATCATTACCGAGAGGCTTTGGTTGAATCCGGCCTAAAACTTGCAGGTGTGTCCCCAGACAATAAACTAGTTGAACTAATTGAAATCGAAGACCACCCATTCTTTATGGCTAGCCAGTTCCACCCAGAGTTTAAATCTCGACCAAATCGCGCCCACCCCATGTTTGACGGCTTTGTTGCGGCGCTGGCTAAGACCAGACGCTAACCTAAGAGAGTTAGGGTTGTGGCATCGTTGCCAAAGACCTTAAGCTGGTTTAGGATAAGAGTATGGATGAATCAACACAAACACCAGCTGCACCAGCACCTCAGCCGACTCAAAATAACGCCGGAACCAAACGACTGCTATTAGTAGAAGATGACATGGGCTTAGCCAATGTCTACAAGACGCGCCTAGAGGCCGAAGGTTTTGAAGTTAAACACGTGCCAAACGGTGAAGACGCCTTATCGACAGCCATCGAGTTTAAGCCAGACCTAATTTTGCTAGATGTTATGATGCCCAAGATCAGTGGCTTTGATGTTCTGGACATTATTCGCAACACACCAGAGACCGCTAACATCAGAGTCGTTATGCTCACAGCGTTGAGTCAGCCTAAAGATCAAGAGCGCGCCAAGCAGCTTGGAGTAGATGATTACTTAGTTAAATCACAAGTTGTTATCGCCGATGTAGTGCAGCGCGTAAAGTATCACTTGGGATTAGCCGACGAAGCCTAAGGCTTGCAGACGGTTCAAGAGAGAAGATAAAAGTAGCAGTTAGACTATAGAAACTTCGGTTCGGCGCACGGTTTTACCGGTAAAGCGTCGAACTTTTGTTTCACGGAAGGCAACAACGCCATCTTTTGCGGCAAAGATGGTAAAATCTCGTCCCATCTTTGTGCCTGGGCCGGCTACTTTCGTGCGTCCAATTTGGCGAACAATAACAGATCCGGTTGTGACTTTTTCGCCACCAAAGGCTTTAACGCCTAGACGCTGGCCTGGACTGTCGTGAACGTTTTTACTGGAACCACCGGCTTTGGTATGACTCATATCCTTACTTTCTCTTTAAGACCAACAATTCGCGTCCGACAACTTGTTCGGGACGGCGATAAATAAGTGGCTGGTCGGCATACTTAAATTCCTGGCGATTATACTCAAATTTCTCGAGGTAGTCAACTATTGGCAAGCGTTTTGGCCGATTATTTACAAACCAAGCTGGCACTGCGAGCACCAAAGGAGTGCTACTCGGGATCTGAGAGGCTAGATTTGTAAGGGTGTTTTCTAAAAGCCCATTAACCTCTGACATTACGCGTTCAAGCTTAGCGTCAGAGGGGGCTTGGGCCATCGGCTCACCTAAATAGATTTCCGCCACCACAGCACCAATCTTGGCTTCCCAGCGGTGAGTTGCAGCATCGGCTTCTTCAACCATTACACTGTGCCTTGTATTTGTAAGCTCAGAGTACCACTCCAGATTTGTCTGGGCGGCTTTGACCATGCGAGGATCAAGATCTGAGCCCCGGGTCTCGTAACCGAGCTCCAACGCCTCCATTAAAACAGTGCCAGTTCCGCAAAAGGGATCTAAGATTAGCGATTCTTTAGGAGCTTGAGCCAGATTGATCATTAAGCGGGCCAGCTTGGGCGGTAACATGCCAACTTTAGCATCTCGGACGGGCTTTTCGCGGTCTCGCTTTGTAAAGCGCTCAATATTTTGTACGGCTGTAGTTTTACCGATAAGCAATGAGCGATTGTTTAAGCAAACTAAAAATTCGACGCCACCAGGGGAGTCTAGTCGATTGTGCCAAACCTTGGCGGCGTTAAGAACTCCGTCCGAACCAGCCGGAACAATCCGGCAACTCACACCTTTGGCCTTAAGGCCGCGCTTAAGTGTTAGTAGTTGCCGCTGAAGTCTTTGCGCTAAGAACTTATCGCCGTAAACGCTTAGCCCAATTTTTAGCTTACCCGTGCTGCCTTGATGTTGCTTGAGTGCTAATCGCTCGAGCTCTCGCATCAAGTTTCCGCTTTGTTCTGGCTTAAGCTCGGTTAAGACCTCGGCTGATTTTAAAGCTCCGCCCAGGCGAGATAAATCGACAACGTCCTTAACAACCGCAACCTCAGAAGAGAAGGGCGATACTTGCTCATAGCAGCTTTCTAACTCAGCCAAACTAAGTTCCGGCTGACGGCCTAGAATAACAAGACATTTCATTGCTATTACTATAACAGCTATAATAGTTGTTATGTCAGAGGCTAAAACCGTCAAGGCCCCTAAAAAAGGCGAAAACAAGGTTCGAATTGTTTTACTAGCTATTGGAATCTTGGCGGTGGGAGTTTTGTTATTTACTAACCGCGAGGTTATTGGTGAAACGTGGGAGTTGTTAAAAACCCTTAACGTTTGGATTGTTTTAGCAATTCCTGTGCTGCAGCTAACTAGCTACTCGTTTTTAGCGCTTTATTATCGCTCGTTCTTTAGTGCGCTTGGGCATAAGCTTCGCTACCGATTGTCCTTCGAGTCAGTTGCTGCCCTGGCTTTTGTTAACCAGGTCTTGCCCTCAGGTGGCTTGTCTGGTATTTCCTATTTGGCTTATGCCTGGCGCAACGTCGCACCTCTCGGCACAACTACGATGATTCAGATTTCTCGTTATGTGCTGAGCCTGATTGCTTATGTCGTAATCCTAACTACTGCCTCGGCTGTATTGTTCTTTAGCGAAGAGGGGATTAGCACAGAGATCAGGTTGGTGTTGTTGGTATTGATTTTCTTTACGTTCATTTGTGCACTTGGCTTCTTCCTAGTCATTAAATATTGGAAGTACAGTGACGGATTTTTGCACTGGTTTGCGAACAAGATAAACAGTTTTGCACGTTGGATTAGACGAAAACCAGCAAAATACGTACTGATTCAAGAAAAACCTCTCAAGAAAACATTAAATGAGTTTCACAGCAAAATACTGTTGGTAGCCAAAGAGCGAAGAAAACTACTTCGGCCATTGTTCTGGGTGTTTATGAGTACACTAACTGAGAACCTCATAGTCTATACGGCATTTTTAGCAATCGGAGTAACCATCAATCCAGCAATTTTAATTCTAGGATTTGCTGCAGCTAATGTTGCAGGGGTTATTTCGGTGATACCAGGCGATGTCGGGGTTCATGAACTGGTCTTGGTGTTGGTCTTAAGTAGTTTTGGCGTGGATAGCGCAGCCGCTATATCGGCAGCACTGCTTTACCGCGTCTTTAACAAGTTGATTATCTTGCCAATCGGGTTCTACTTTTACAACCTAGTCTTAAAACCGGCCGAGCAAGTCGAGCTGAAGAATGGCTAACGCCGAGGTCTTAACCCTTAGTGTTGGCGAGTTTGTATCGTTAGTTAATCAAACTCTCGAATACGCATTACCGATTGTTATAGTCGAGGGCGAGGTCTCAAGCTTTAAAGTAAGCAAAAATCGTTGGATCTACTTTGATTTAAAGGACGATGAAGCTTCGGTTCGCTGCTTCGGTACTGTTTATCATCTAAAGACCCCGATCGAGGACGGCATGCTAGTCAAAGTTACCGCCACGCCACGTTTGCATCAGCTCTACGGATTTTCCCTCAATATTCAGTCACTGGCTCCAAGTGGCGAAGGTAGTTTGAGGCGGGCCTTCGAGTTGCTTAAAAAGAAGCTAGAAGATGAGGGGCTCTTCGACACGGCTCGCAAGCGCGCATTGCCTGTCATACCGCAAAAGGTTGGCTTGATTACTTCTTCTGAAGCGGCTGCCTATGCCGACTTTACCAAAGTGCTTGGGCAGCGGTGGGGAGGACTGGAGATTCAATTGGCCAATGTTCATGTGCAGGGTCTTAAAGCTGTAAATCAGATAGTTAATGCCATTAATCACTTTAACCAGTTACCCGATCCGCCAGAAGTTATCGTGATTACTAGGGGCGGAGGCAGCTTAGAGGATTTGCAGGCATTTAATTCCGAGGAAGTTGCCCGAGCGGTTGCTGGTTCTCGAATTCCGACACTGGTTGGCGTGGGGCACGAGACAGATGTGAGTTTGGCCGATTTAGCAGCGGATGTGCGAGCGGCCACACCAACCAACGCGGCTCAACTACTGGTTCCGGATCGATCCGAGTTAATGCGCCAAGCAAACGCAGCAGTGTCAGAAATGGCTGTAGCTGTAAGGTCCTGTGTGCGCAGTCAAGAAGTTGTAATCCGCGAACAGCTGGGATTTCTAGAGCGCAAACTGCGCGGCCCCAACGAGCGGGTTGATGAGCTCGCAAGAATAATTGTTAGCCAAACCGAACAGCTGTTACGAAGTAGCAAAGATCGAGTTAGCTACCTGGAGAGAACGTTAGTCAACCTCGATCCAAAACGGCTCTTGCGGCAAGGCTATAGTTTGGCCAGAGATCAGCAAGGGAAGATTGTTCGCAGCAGCGCCCAGTTATCCAAGGGCGATCAGCTCGTGGTAGAATTTTATAAAGGTAAGGTTGAAGCGGAGGTAATACGTGGCACAGAGTAAAAAGTCAGATCAAACCACCGCTGATTTAATGCTTGAGCTCGAGTCAATTGTGGCTTGGTTCGAGCAGGACGATCTTGATGTTGACGCGGCTTTGAAAAAGTTTGAGCGCGGAGTAGAAGTCGCCCGTGATCTTAAAACTCGCCTGAAAGAGGTTGAAAATAAAGTCGTTAAGATCCAATCGTCTTTCGGTAACGAAGAGTAGCAGTGAAGAATAAAGCACAGGCTAAGAAAGCGAGCAAACTATGTCCATTTGGCTGATTTTAGGCTTTATTTTCGTGGCCTGCTTTGGTCTTGTGGTGCTGCGCGGGGCGCCCTATGTGCCCACTAAACGTAAGCAGGCTGCAGCTGGCTTGGATTTGCTCAACTTAAAGCCCGGCCAGACAGTTTATGACTTGGGTAGCGGTGATGGGGTTGTGCTAAAAATGGCCGCAGAGCGGGGGTTGAGGGGCGTAGGCTACGAGCTTAATCCAATTCTTTGGTTAATTGCCAAGCTTCGACTTTGGCCACATCGATCTATGGTTCAGATTAAGCTTGGTGATTTTTGGCACCAGGATATTAAAACGGCCGACGGAGTCTTTGTGTTTTTAATTGGGCACCATATGGAAAAACTTCGAGCTAAATTGTCGAGAGAGGTTAGTAAGCCAACCGGACTTGTAAGCGTGGCTTACGAGCTGCCCGGGGCAAAGTTAGTAAAACAAAAAGACGGTGTCCACTTGTACCAAATCAAGCCAAGCAGTAAACTTTAGCATATGCGTAATAAAAACCAACGCGGTGCAATCGACCCGCTGCTAATCCCTCTAATCATTTGCGTGGTGATTGTCCTAGCTTTGGCCGGTTTTTCGGTCTGGTCTTACGGGCAGTATCTTGACCACAAGAACAATGTAGATAGCAAAGTAGTATCAGCGGTAGCCGAAGCCGAGACAGCTCAGCAGAGTGAACTAGAGGCAGCGTTTTTGCAGCGCGAGAAAAATCCGCTAAAGACTTACATTAGCCCAGGCAGTACTGGCAGCATAACCTTAAAGTACCCCAAAACGTGGAGTGCCTATATTGTTGAAGACGAGGACGGCAGAACACCGCTTGATATTCATATTCACCCGAGCTTTGTACCTAGCCTTAAGTCTGAGGTTGCGTTAGCGCTGAGAGTAACGCTTGAGGGCAATAGTTATGCTGACGAGGTCGAGGATTATGACGGCCAGGTCGTTAAAGGAGAGCTAACTGCTAAACCATTTCGCAAAGCTGGCGTAACCGGTGTTCGGTTTGACGGTAACATCGACGATGAACTTGAGGGCTCGTTAGTAATCTTTCCACTACGCGATAAGACGCTGAAAATCTGGACCGAATCCACTAGCTTCCGCGACGACTTTGACAACATTATTCTAAGAAACCTCAACTTTATTCCTTAAATCCCTTTCCGGGTGAAGACCCTTCTTGTCGCTTTCCGGCGACGAGAGTTGCCACTTTTTATAAAGTGGCACAAAACTCTACCGCTGCTGTAAAAAACCCTCATGAGTCTGCCTCACCCAAAAACTCGGGCGGCTGCGGAGTTCGTCCGCCAACAGGCGGACAGTCCTCGCCGCGCCGGGTTTTGACCCCGCAGTCTCAGCGGTTCTTACAGATGCGGGGATCCACTAGTCTGACCTCTTTTTAGCAATCAAGCACAAGGAAGATGCGAGTAGCGGAGTCCTTTAAGGGTCTGGTCCTTTTTCAGGATTGAACTGCAAGGAAGAAGCGAAGCGCGCAAGCGTGCTGTGCTTACTGGCACTACACCTGAGCACTGGAGCTTCTGACGCAGAGCTGGCGGAACCGCTGGCTCTGCCAACGGACAGGCCAGCGCAGTTCGCCGTGAAAAGGGGGCAGGACCGGTGGTACAATGGTGGTATGGAAATAGGGGAGCTAACGGAGCAGACTGATAGACATGCGGCTGTGCTAAGTAGAACGCAGTTGTCTTTGCTGCGCAGCGTTGCCTTAGAGTTAAAAACACCACTGACTCACATTTCTGGCACTAGTCATATGCTGTCCCAAAGTGGCACCAAGCAAACCGACGAAGTAATTGAGCAACTTCGGCGAATTCAGCTATCGAGCGACCGGTTGATTTATTTGGTAGATGGTCTAATTTTGGCTGGACGTGCTGCTGAGGGGCAGCTTAACTTTCCGCTTGAGCCTACAAACATTGCTGCCGTGGTTAACGATAGTCAGCACGATCTAGCGCCCTTGGCTCTGCGCTACGGCAAGACCTTTAGTCTGCAGGTTACAAGCTCACTGACTCCAGCTACTGCTCATCCTAGATTGTTAAATTTGGTTTGCTATAGCTTGCTCGACACGGTGATGCGCACCAGTCAGTCTGAAGTAATTGAGCTATTAGTTCATCACCAGCTCGGCGACATCATGGTTACCATCAGAGATGATGGGGACTCGATTCGTCCCGCCTCGTTAAGATCGCTTTTAAGTAAATTAGGTCAGAGCTCACAGCCGAGCGTTGCCTTACCCGGAGTTAGCGGCTTGTCGCTGTTTATTGCCGATAGCTTACTTACTAACATGAGTGGCCGTTTGCATATGGGCCGCGTGCGTGGAAAGCGAGTCGTTTCGTTTAGTTTGCCGATGTCTCATCAACTATCACTCATTTCGTTATGAGTAAGCTAGATTCAAAAACCGAGCAACTAAATGTGCTGCTGGTTGAATCCGATCGACTGATAGCGGACATGTATGCTACCGAACTGGCAAAGTGTTGCCGAGTCAGTCTAGTTTCAAACGCTCAAGAGGCGGTGGACGTGCTAGACAGTCAACCAATCGACGTTTTAATAACCGACGTTTTACTTGGCAGTCACGACGGAGTAGAGATAATACACGAAGTTCGTTCTTACGATGATTGGCTGGAACTGCCGATTATCGTGCTAAGTTCTTTACCCGATATGGACTTCCCACTCGGAGGAAGCCGAATGAGCCGGTATGGAATATTTGAGATGTTATACAAGCCAACCACTAAACCAGAGCAGTTGCTCGAAACCGTCTTAAGGGCCACTAAAAAAGCACAATGAAAAACCCATCTGAGCGGAGCGTAACCCAAGGAATCATATCCAAACGGACCGACTACCGAGAGGCGGACAGGATTCTAACTTTTATTACCCCAGCCGGTAAGCTCCGGGGGATGGTGCGAGGTGTACGTAAACCAAAAAGTAAACTAGCCGGAGGGCTTAGTTTAATGGCAGTTTGCCAGCTGAGCGTGTTGCAAGGGCGGGGAGAGCTAAAGCAGATAATATCGACGCGAATTGCCGAGACGTTTCCGCGACTGACAGAAGATTACGATGCTATGATGGTCGGCTACTTGTTAATAGAACTAACCGACAAAGTCATTGAGGATGAGGCCGAATCTGGATACTTTGACTTGCTTGTCGAGGGGCTAAAAGCTCTAGATGCAGGAATGTCTAGCGAGGTGGTGGAGCTGGGGTTTAGACTTAGATTGCTTAAGATGTTAGGACATCAGCCAGAGCTAGAACAAGATTCAGATGGAGACAAGCTAGATGCTTCTAAAACCTATACTTTTGTACCGCAAGAAGGGGTTCTGCACTTGAACGAAGCGGGCAACTTTAACGCCGATGCTATCAAGGCCTGGCGGTTGCTGCTTAACTTTCCGTTAATAAAAACGGCCAAGGTTAAAGGGCTAGCCGAGGTTGCCGGGCAAACTTTGCCAGTGGCCAGAGCGTTGTTTGCACAGTTGTACTAACGTATAATACGGCCTAATGAGTAATAAAAGTGTCGATCTAGAAAGATTGGTGTCCTTAGCCAAGCGGCGAGGCTTTGTTTTTCCTGCTAGCGAAATTTACGGGGGAGTGGCCGGTGTTTATGACTACGGCCCTTATGGTTCGCAGCTTGCCAATAACCTCCGCGATGCTTGGTGGAACTATTACGTTGTGTCTCGTCCAAATATTTACGGATTAGACAGTGCAATCTTGCAGCACCCAAAACTATGGGAGGCTAGTGGCCACATTGCTGGTTTTACCGATCCTATGGTGGAGGATACCAAGAATCACAAACGCTACCGAGCTGATCACATGGCCGGTCTGGACAGTAATAACCTCGAAGAGCTAAAAGCAGCGCTTAAAGACAAAAAATCTCCAGACGGCAACCCTCTAAGTGAGCCGCGCATTTTTAACATGATGCTCAAAACTTACCTGGGGTCGGTTGAGGATGACACAAGTATTTCTTATTTAAGGCCAGAGACCGCCGGCGGTATTTACGTTAATTACGAGAATGTACGCGAGACTATGCGAGCTAAGATTCCCTTCGGGATTGGCCAAATCGGAAAAGCTTTTCGCAACGAGATCAGTCCACGAGACTTTTTATTCCGGAAGCGCGAGCTAGAACAGTGCGAACTGCAGTACTTTGTTAAGCCCGAAAACGAGAAAGAAGAATACGAGAATTTACGCCAAATCTCTTGGGATTTTGTGGCCAAGACAATTGGTCTGGATGAAAAAAAGCTAACTTGGCACGAGCATGAGGCGGATGAGCGAGCCCATTACGCCGCCGCCGCGCACGACATCTACTACGAGTTTCCGTTTGGTGCTAAAGAGCTGGCCGGCGTGCATGATCGCACAGACTTCGACCTAAAAAGCCACATGGAAGGTAGCGGCAAAGACTTAAGCTATTTTGATCAAGAGAAAAACGAACGATTTGTGCCATTCGTTATGGAGTCATCAATCGGACTAGACAGGCTATTCCTAGCTGTTTTAACAGACGCCTATCACGAAGAGGAAGTAAACGGCGACAAGCGTGTGGTACTTAAACTCAAGCCGGAACTGGCTCCAGTTCAGGTAGCAGTTTTACCTCTTAGCAAAGACGAAAAGCTAAGTCCTCTGGCATTTAAGGTTTACGAAAAGCTTAAAGATAAGTTTGCCTGCGAGTACGATCAGACTCAATCTATTGGTCGCCGCTACCGCCGCCAAGACGAAATTGGTACACCGTACTGCGTAACTGTCGACTTTGATTCGCTCGAGGACGACTCAGTAACTATCCGCGAGCGCGACAGCATGGAGCAAAAGCGCGTGAAGATTAGCGAACTTATTGAATCAATATCGCTGTGAGCGAATATCACGACAAACGAGCCAAAGAAATCTTAGACACCATAATCTACGCTACACTGGCGACGGTTAGCGAAAACGGGGAACCCTGGAATAGTCCAGTTCGTTTCACCAAGGATGCAGAGCTAAATATCTATTGGGCGTCCGACAAAGAAAGCCAGCATTCAAAAAACGTTCGTGCAAACGGCCAAGTATTTATCGTGATCTACGACTCGACCGTTCCTGAAGGTAAGGGCGAGGGAGTTTATCTTAGAGCTAAGGCTGTTGAGATTTCAGACCCAGACGCAGTTTTAAACTATATGAAGCTGAAGAAGGGCGATGGGGACTATGACCCAAACGACTTTCTTGGTGAAGCTGTTCGTCGCATCTACAAAGCAGTACCTGAGCAGGCTTGGATGAATGATGACGAAATTAAAGACAGCAAGTTCATTAAAGACATAAGAGTAGAAATACAAAAGAACAAGTTGTAATACTAACTGATACAATTGACGCAAGATGAATGATGTTTCCGTAGAGTATGCTCACATCTACACAAATCAGAAAATTGGTGATGAACATAGGCTCTCGCTGAGGCGGCTGGGCGAAATTAGGCGCAACCTCACAGAGCACAAACGAAGCTATAGCTTGGTAATAATGGTCGATGATTATTCGTTTCCAGATCCCACATTTGACTATGACAAATTTATAAACTGGCTGGCGCAGAATGGACATAGACCGGATGTTGTTATTAAGGAGTCCTCACTTCGCGAAACATGTGACGAACTTTTAGAAATTATTACAGACGGAACTCTTCAAGACGACTTAAAAAGATACGTTCGGGAAAAGAAGTATCCTTGCTCCTTATTTATCGCAGCCTGGTACCTACTAAGGCTCGGCCACTTAAAGAGCGATATCTTTGACGTGGCAAATCAAGCAAAAACATTAGTTAATATTCTTCCGACAAGCTTTAAGCCGTACGAAGCCAAAGGGCTAAATATTATCAAGAATACGCCATTCTTTGAGGCAGTCAACGACATACAATATGAGTTTTTGGACGGTCGATCAATAGATTAAGCTGCTACAATTAACTTATGAAACACGTTTTGATTACAGGCGGGTCAGACGGACTGGGCAAGGTAACTGCGCAGCGTCTTATAAAAGATGGCTACAGGGTGACGATTTTGTCACGGAGCGAAGACAAAACCAAGAAGGTCGCCGAAGAGCTCGGTTGCTCTTACGTGGTAGCAGACGTTTCAGACTACCAAGCGGTAGAAAAGGCAATTAAGTCAGCCGAGTCAGATCAGCCGATAGACATTCTAGTAAACAATGCCGGTGTATGGATCCAGGGCCCGCTTGATGAAAATGAAGCAGACAACATTCAAGAGGTCATAAACATCAACACGATAGGGCCAATCTATTGCACAAAAGCAGTAGTTTCGACAATGAAGGATCGCGGCGCCGGCAAGATTATTAACATCAACTCACAGGGTGGATTGTACGCCAAGGCCGAGCGCGGAGTTTACACTGCCAGCAAATGGGCGCTTACTGGTTTTGCAAAAGCCATGCAAGCCGAACTCAAACCATTCAACATCTCAGTTATCAGCCTCCATCCCGGCGCAATTAAAGACACAAATATTTTTAAGGCAGCCGGACACGATCGAGACATGAGCAAAGCCCTCGACCCAGAGGTTGTCGCAGATACGATTGTTTACATTTGCGGCTTACCTGAAGGTGTTAATGTGCCAGAGCTTGGAATTGAGAATCTTGCTTACTAAGAGCTGATACAATTGACCCAAGATGAAAAAAGAGTTTCTAGAATTTCCGCGTAGCGCAAAGCTATATCTAGCTAGCCAGTTTTTACTCGCGGGGTATTTTACTTGGCCGTTCTGGTACGGGTTTGCGAGCGAGCGCATTACTGCTTCGCAATTCGGTCTGTATTTGGCGGTCTACTTCTGTATGACACTACTCTCCGAAATACCGGCCGGGGCATTTGCCGACACCTACGGGCGGAAGCTAAGTGCGTTAATCGGAGCACTAGCTCTATCTGTTGCCCCATTCATTGTCTATTTCGGTGGTGACTTTAGGGCTTACATTGTTACCGCCGTAGTTGCAGGTATCGGAGCAGCCTTTACTAGCGGCAGCTTAGAGTCTTTGGTTTACGACTTGCCGGAGATGACAAAAGAGACATATCGAAAGATTATGCTCCAAGACACTATGTTCTTTCAAAGTGGACTGATATTTTCATCTGCAATCGGTGGCTTTATGTACGTATTCAACTCAATTCTGCCGTTTGTAGCGCAAACCGCATCGTTTTTACTAGCAGCGCTGCTAATCGCACAAATGTCGAGCGACGGAAGACTAAGCAAAGAAGAGCCTAGTGGGGCCGATTTGTCACAGTACCGACAGAGAGTAGTAAAATACCTCAAGGATACAAAGCAAGGCTTTCTACATCTGTTTGCAGTAAAGGATACGCGGCCTCTAATCGTTTTTGGCGCATCCATTACCGTGTTGATGTGGATGGGTATTGAGTACATAAACGAAGCCGCTATGATTCATTACGAGATCCAACCAGACACTCGCGGCCTGCTCCTGGCAGGAGCAAAATTGCTGGCTCTGTTTATATTGCACACAATTGTCTTTAAGCGGGTTAGAACCGATGAAGGAAAACTCAAATACTTGCTGTTCATGACGGTCATGGTGTTCTCATTATTTTCTGTCGGCATTAAGAGTGTCTTTTTGATTGCCTTCTTAGGTTTTAACTTGATTTCATCGGTGCAAAGCAACTTCATTCGTCCGATGCTACACGACCAGATAAACCCAAGATGGAGAGCAACTGCAATTAGTTCGTATAGCTTTGTTTGCAACCTTGCTCAGGCGGCTGTCGCTATTGCCGTAGGGATGCTCCTCCAAAGTCAGGGAGTTGTATTTGTGCAAAGAGCATTGTTGCTCGGGTTCCTCCTGATGGCACTGCCTGCACTTCTTGTTTATCTGCCAAGGCTGAAGTCTAATGGTAGGATTAAAATATAATGAAAATTTCTGAAGGCAAATCCATCATACTATTTCGGCTCCATAAAGAGCCAGAGGTAGCCTTTGAGCGACTGAAGATTGTCCAGCACTATAATCCTGGCCTGGAGGTGCATGTTTTGTACGGTGGTGAAGAGGCAGGGGAGAAGGTAGCTCGTGATATGTTTCAAGGCAGCGCGAAAACCTTTTGGCGATACGCGCAGGACAAGCCCGTTGAATGGAAGTGGCGACATTCGGATCTGATGCTCAAAGCTTGGTTCAGAGAGGTTGGCCACAGTTTGGACTTTGACTTCCTCTATTCTTACGAATACGACCTATTAACCTTAAAACCACTCGAGCAAATTTATCCAGATATTGACGACCAAACTCTTGCCCTTGCGGCCTGCGAGCCATTTACGGAAGCAATCGAAAATCGTTGGACATGGACCAGTCGAGAAAACGAGCGACCTAAATTCTTAGAGTTTCAAGACTACTTAAAGAGACAATACGGAATCGCCAGGCAAGAAAAGGTTTGTCTCGGTCCGGGGCCATTGCTTCCTAGGAAGTTTATCGAGGCCTTTAGCGAGACTGAAGATATTGAGCTGGTTCATGACGAGCTGGCGTATCCAGCTTACGCCCAGGCGCTGGGTTTCTCGACGGTTAAACACGGCATGCATCCAGGTTTCGGCTCTTCTGAACATGAAGAGAGGTTCTTTAACTGTCGCAGCAATAAAGCAGTTGCCATAGATTTGATCTTAGGCCAAATGCAGGACCCAAACGGAGTGCGAGCTTTTCACCCGGTGAAATACTTAGTAACGCTAGAAGATCTCGCGGCTATCTAATTCTATCTGGGCGCGGCACCGCAGCGGGCAGGTGGTCGCCTCGGCGGCGGTTGGGCCAATCAACGGCTATTAAGCTTCTAGTGACATGACTGCCAGTCTTAGGGTCTGTTGGGGGAACCGTCTGATCCACAAGGTAAACAGCGATTGGTGCATCTTTTGGAGTCGCCAGTAGTATTCCTAGACCTCTAAGTGGCTCAGAGTCTTCTAGAGGACTGCCGAACTGATTAACGTAATGCGCAGCATCTAGCGTGTCGAGCCAGCCGTTTGAATTTACCCAGTCTCGCATGGCAGTCTGTCTGGCGACACTGTCCATCAAGCGGATAGGAAGTGACTCTCTAAGTAGTGGCGTTGGGCCGCTATCAGAAATCTCAGTATTGGCAGCTATAAAACTTCCGTAGTCAGCAAGCAGGACACCTGCGTGTCTGCCTTGGGTGCTGGCCCGCCTGATCTCGCCAAAGCGTTGATCTATGTGCTGGGTGTATTTGGCCGTTTGTTTATCCAAGAAGTCATCTAGCTCCTCGGGGGATAAGCGGTGTTCGTGGTCAGTGGCGCTTTCGGAAAGCAGGCCCTGTATGTCATCAGATATAACGGCGCGTTCAAATGGCTCAATAACTTCTTCGCCAAAAGCAGTTGGGTTCGTGTGTTCGGTTGAAAAGTCTGACATAACTCGACCCAGTATGCTCCGGCCCTTTTACTGATGCAAGCACGAGCATTTTAGCCTGTTTGCATACGTTTTGCTTATGCTATAATGCGCTCATGAGTAAATCAAAAAAACTATCAAAAAAGGCTAGAGAAATAATGAGAGGCGATGTTTTCGCCAGCATTGCGATGGTGTCACTGCTGTTTAACCTGTTCTTTTTGATTGGAGTTGTAATGTACAACTCTACCAACAATTTGGACGAAGCAGCATATAACTCCGCGTATGCTAATCTCTGCGACAAAAACTACAGCTCCAACCTGGCCGAGAGGCAGGAAGAGGCAGGTAACTCTAAGCAAGCTAAAGACGTCTTTAATGCTTATTGTCGCACCGGTGAGTTCACCGAGTATTTCGATGAAGCTGTAAACAGCTATTTGACCGACAAAGGTCACTACGAATAAGTTCGACTAAGGTGACAAAAGCTCTAACTGCTACGGAGGTCCAAAAGGCCCTCCGTTTGCGTTCCTCAGAAGCGCGGCGAGCAGTTAGTATGCGGTTTTTTAAGACGGGGCCTGGGCAGTATGGAGAAGGTGATCAATTTATTGGTGTAACCGTCCCCGATACGCGCCGAGTGGTTAGAACCTTCAAAGGCATATCGCTAGGTGAGGTGTACCAACTGTTGCAAAGCCCGGTGCACGAAGACCGTTTAGCGGCTCTATTGCTACTAGTCGAACTATTCCAGAGAGGCGACGAGGCGGTTCGCCGAGATATTTATGAGCTTTACACCAACAACCCAGAGCATATCAATAACTGGGACCTGGTTGATACTAGCGCACCGCAGATAGTCGGTGGTTACTTATTAGATAAAGGCCGAGATCCGCTTTATGACCTCGCTAAAAGCGAGAACCTGTGGTTGCGCCGGATTAGTATTCTGGCAACCTTTACCTTTATTAGAAACGATGACTTTGATGACACACTTAAGATCTCGGATATTCTCCTGGATGACCAACACGACCTAATACACAAAGCCACCGGCTGGATGCTGCGCGAAGTCGGCAAGCGCGACGAGCAAGTACTGACAGATTGGCTGGATACTCGGTACAGCAAAATGCCACGCACCATGCTTCGGTACGCTATCGAACGACTCACACCAGACCAGAGAGCACACTATTTGGGTAAAAAAAGGGGAGTTAGTAGATGATCTTGACCGCGGTAGCTATAGTTTGGGTGTACATGACTTTGTTTTACGCTCTGGCAATGCACAAAAAGGACAGCAGCATTATTGATATTGGCTGGGGTCTTGGCTTTGTGGTCATTGCTTGGGCGCTGAGTATTGCTAGTGGTGAGTGGGGAGCTGGGAATCTGATCCTGAATGGCCTGGTTACGATTTGGGGTTTGAGATTAGCTGCCCACATTTATATCCGAAAACAAGGTAAGCCCGAAGACTGGCGTTATGCGAAGTGGCGCAAGGACTGGGGTAAAACTTACTGGCGGCGCTCCTACCTGGAGATCTTTATGCTACAGGGCTTAATGATGTTGTTAGTGTCGGCGCCGATTGTTCTGGCCGCCGATCACGGCAAATTCTCGATGACGCCGGTGGCTTGGATAGGTTTTGTGATTTGGGCAGTAGGCTTCTTTTTTGAGGCGGTGGGCGACTGGCAGCTGAGCAGGTGGCTAAAAGTTAAGCACCAGAAGAACGACATCATGACCGCCGGGCTTTGGCGTTACACTAGGCATCCGAACTACTTCGGCGAAATCACACAGTGGTGGGGAATTTGGCTAGTAGTGCTGAGTCTGCCAAGTGGCTGGCTGGCTATTGTAAGTCCACTAACGATCACTTACTTGTTATTAAAAGTTTCTGGTATACCAATGCTAGAGAAGAAGTATAAAGATAATCCAAAATTTCAAGCTTACAAAGCCAGAACTAGCGCTCTCATTCCATTACCTCAACGAAGAGCCTAGTCACTACATATTGGGTTGCGCATTAAGGACGCACACCATATCGACCTAACTGTGGAAAACTAGCAAGTTTATGGGGTAATTAACGCTAAAGACTATAGACGTGGGTACTTGTGGGTAGTAGACTGTTGGAAGTGGGTATTCGTGGGTCAAACCACATAAAAACAAAACACACCACGCAGCAGATTAACACCACAGGGAACCATGTCGCAGACCGACTATTTCGAACGTAAGCTTGATGACAAGCGGCGGTTAACCATACCGGCCGAGCTTCGTCACGAGTTTGGCGACGGAGAAGTCGTAGTAACAAGAGGTTTCGGTACATATCTGCACCTTTACACAAAAAAAGTATGGGACCAACTAGTAGAACCCAAGCTCCAGGGCGATATCTTGGACGAGCGGGTAGCTGACTTAAACGTTCAATTCCGAACGGGTAAAGTCGTTTCTACGATGGATCAAAAACAGGGGCGAGTAACCCTTGAGCAGCATCTGTTGGACCATGCCGCTATTAAGCGAGACGTCGTCGCCGTTAGAGTCGGCCAATATTGGCGCCTCATGGCAAAAGACCAAGCTTAATAGCAGTTTAGCGCGAACCTTAACAAAAAAACACACATCAAGATCAACTGACTGGCAGTCAGCGGTGGACGAGGGTAACCACTCTAAAACCCTAGCACCTTTGGTAAAGTTAACACCTCCCAAAACTCCACCTCACACAAAAGTCTCTCTAGTCAAGTTTCGTCAGACGGGTTATTTTATAAGTAGTTTTCTCCAAAACTTCTTAACCTACAATTGACCCATCACATGACAAAACTTAAAAAAACAAAAACAACACAAAAAACAAAAAGCTGATTGCTAGTTAGGTGGTCTTGATAAATATATGAGTAACACTACAAACCACCATCACACTCCCGTACTACTCGAGCCAACGCTCGAACTGCTTGATCCGCAAGCAGGGGAGTCGTACCTTGACTTAACCGCAGGTTACGGCGGCCATGCCCGGGCAGTTATTGCCAGGACGCAGGCACCAGACCAAGCGGTATTAATAGACCGTGACGATACGGCCATTAAAGTTCTAACAGATGAGTTTAGCGCTAAGGGCGCTGAAATTCATCATCAGGACTTTGCTAGTGCTGTATCCAAGTTTCACAGTGAAGGTCGAACTTTCGATCTAGTACTGATGGATCTTGGCGTGTCATCGCCGCAAATCGATAACGGCGAACGTGGGTTTAGCTTTAACAAGCAAGCACCGCTCGACATGCGCATGGACAGGCAGCAAATACTCACAGCAGCTAACATTGTCAATGAGGCTTCGCTTGAGGAGCTCGCCCAAATCATTAAAGATTACGGCGAAGAACCAAGAGCTAAACGCATTGCCGAAGCTATCGTTAAGGCCAGGCCAATTGCAACGACTACAGATCTTGCAACCGTTGTGTCTGAGTGTGTGAGAACCCGGGGAAAAATTCACCCCGCAACTCGAACTTTTCAAGCCTTAAGGATTGCCGTAAACGATGAGCTCAAGCAGCTGAGCAAGACTTTAGATTTGCTTCCAGCGTTACTCAAAACTGATGGCCGAGTGGCCATAATCAGTTTTCATTCGCTGGAGGATCGACTCGTTAAACGTTGGCTTAAAAATCATCAAGCCAATGGCTACGAAGCCGAACTAGACGTCATTACTAAAAAGCCTGTCGACGGTCAAACTGAATCTGTTAATAACCCCCGCGCTCGAAGTGCAAAACTTCGCGGCGCAGTTAAAATAAACACCTAAAACAAAAAGAAAGGGGCTCATTATGCCAATTCAGGTTAAAAGCAGCTCCCGAACATATCGGGTAAAGGTCAGCGTCGGATAACGCGTTATCCGACGCGAACTGGCTGTGTCTGAGAAAACTCGGCACAGCCACAAGATCTTATAAAAACTAAAAGAAAACAAAAAAATCAAAATGAGCTACCAATTATCATCTGTTGCAGTGCGGCAGGCCAGAACTATGCGCCGCAATCAAAATTCTGTCCGTTATACCAGTAAAACAACTGGTTTGGGGCCAATTTCCAACACCTTAATGCTGGCACTTATATTGGTTGTTATCGGTCTAATGTACTTAACTCAAATCACTAAAACCAATGCTTTTGGCTACGAAGTAAACGACTTAAAAGAGAAGAAGGCTCAGTTAGTTGAAGAAAACGAATCTCTGATGGTTGAAGCTGCAAGGCTACAGTCGCTAGAGCGAATCAAAACTAGTAAGGTTGCAAATAGTTTAGAAGAACCTAGCCAGGTATACTACACAAGAGCACGATAGCTTAAGTTTTTTGCAACAATCTGTATTTTGTGACCATGGATAGATCAACTCAGTCAGTTTCAGACCGAAGGGTGCCCATATTATATGCGGCACTTGTTATAGTTGGCCTAATTTTTACTGCCAGGCTTTTTTATCTGCAAATCATAAGACACGACTACTATTCTGCTCAAGCGGTGGTTGCCCATGAGAGTAAATTCGTAATTCCGGCCGAGCGGGGAACAATCTATGCGCTAGACGGCGATAATAGAACTCCACTGGTTCTTAACGAGAACCTGCCAACAGTTTATGCTGACCCTAGATACATCGGCGATCCCGAAGAAACGGCGTCGCGCCTAGCCGAAATAATTGGCGGCAATCAGGCCGAGTACGTTGAATTGCTTAAGTCCGAGTCAGCCTATGCCGTGATAGCTAAGAAAATTGATTTAAATAAAGCCCGGCAGCTGCAAGAAGCCGATCTAAAGGGTATTGGCATGACCGATGCGCAGTACAGGGTTTATCCTCAGGGCCGCTTAGCGGCGCAGCTTTTGGGCTTTGTTAATGACGAAGGAACCGGCCAGTATGGTCTTGAAGACTACTTAAACGAAGAACTAGTGGGCACACCCGGTAGATTAAATGCAGTTACAGACGTTTATGGCATACCTCTGGCAACCAACGACGACAATATTGTCGAAGACCCTCAGGATGGCTCAGAGCTAACTCTAACCATTGATATAAACCTTCAGCGACACGTTGAGCAAGCTTTGGAGCGAGGCGTTAAGGGCGTAGGTTCGTCTGGTAGTGCGGTTGTTTACGATCCACACACCGGCGCAATCAAAGCCATGGCTAATTATCCGAGTTACGACCCAACGAATTACAGTAAAACTCAGGACTTTTCGCGCTTTAGCAACAACGTCGTTAGCGGTGCCTACGAAAGCGGTTCAGGCATGAAGATATTTAGTATGGCAGCCGCCTTAAACGAAGGAGCAGTAACTCCTAATACCACCTTTTATGACAGCGGCTCGGTAACAGTCGACGGCGAGCGACTAACTAACGCTGGTAACCGATCGTTTGGTCGTCAAACTATGAGCGGAGTTATCCTTAACTCTATTAACACCGGGATTGTCTACGTCCTGGAGCGACTAGGCGGCGGAGAGATTAATGAGCGAGGCCGACAGGCGCTGCACGACTACTTAACACAGAAGTTTGGCTTCGGTTCTTTAACTGGAGTAGAGCAGTCTAACGAGGCCGCTGGCTACATAGAGAATATAAATACCGGCTCTGGCGATAACGTGCGCTACGCCAACATGGCATTCGGTCAAGGACTCACAGTCACGATGCTGCAGATGGTAACTGCCGCCGGAGCAGCTTTAACAGGGGATTACTACCAGCCATACCTAGTTCAGGCACGCACCTACTCAGATGGCCGGGTTGAAGCTACCGAACCCAAGCTAGTTCGAAGCAGCGTCGTCAGCGACAAAACCAGCAAAGAAATTAAGGCGATGCTCAAAAACGTAGTTGATAATGGCGGTGGATACAGCGCTAAGCGCTCGGGCTATCTGTTAGGCGGTAAGACCGGAACAGCTCAGATTCCAGGTCCTGACGGCGGCTACATCCAAGGCAGAGAGATCGGCTCGTTTATCGGTTTTGGGGCAAGTAAAAAGATTGATTACATTATCATGACCAGAGTTAACGATACTCGCCTCGAGGGCTATGCCGGGTCAGAGGCTGCAGCTCCAATTTTTGCTGACATTTCTAACTTTATGATCGACTACTATCAAATACCACCCAATAATTAGGGTAGAATAGAGGCAATATGAACGACATTTTTAGCATAGAACTCCTCCGCGAAGAGATCTTTACAGTTCTGTTGCTCGGGCTATGGTCGTTTGTGCTGGCCATGACCATTACGCCGATCTACACCTGGGCTGCCTATCGCTATAAGTGGTGGAAGAAACCTCGCCAGCAAGCACTAACAGGCGAGAAGGCTACAATATTCGGTAAGCTTCATAATTCTAAGCATCTACGAAACATACCGACCATGGCCGGCTTGATTATGTTGGTTGCGATTACGGTTACTACTTTGATTTTTAACCTTAGTCGCGAGCAAACATACTTACCCCTAGCGGCAACAGTAGGAGCAGGCATGGTTGGCTTGCTCGACGACCTTATTAACCTGCGAGGTTTGGGCAAGGGGATTGCTGGGCTTAATTCCAAGCTAAAGTTCGTACTGATCTTTTCTGTAGCCACTGCCGGCGCACTTTACTTTTATTACAAACTGGGTTTTGATGGAATTCATGTGCCGTTTATTACCGAGAGACTCAGTATTCTTACTATTGGCTGGCTGCTTATACCTCTATTTGTTCTGGTGGTAGTCATGACTGCCAATGCCGTCAATATTAGCGACGGACTCGATGGTTTAGCCGGCGGTCTGCTCGTTAACGCCTTTGCAGCTTATGTGATTATCGCCTTCTTGCAGGGGAACTATGGGATTGCCGGATTCTGCATGACTGTAGTGGGAGCGTTGCTAGCTTACGTTTGGTTTAACATTTTCCCGGCCAGGTTCTTTATGGGCGACGTAGGGTCTTTTGCACTAGGTACCGCGCTGGGTGTGGTGGCGATGCTGACCAACACCTTGTTGTTATTGCCGGTGATTGGCTTTGTGTTTGTCATTGAGGGTGGCTCAAGCCTACTCCAGGTGCTCAGCAAAAGACTTTTTGGCCGCAAGCTCTTTGAGGTGGCACCAATTCATCACCACTTTGAAGCTAAGGGATGGCCCGAGACCAAAGTAACTATGCGTTTCTGGGTAATAGGGCAGGTTGCTGGTGTAGCTGGAATTGTTTTGGCCTTGGTTGGAGGACATATTTAAGATGCACATGTCCACGCGCCAGACCATGCCTGGCACGCGCAGGCACCGGCCAGACTACACTATAGTGCTGACTTGTGGGCTGCTGATGCTAGTTGGCTTAATTATGATCTATGCACTTGGCCCGGCACTAGAAGCGAGCGCAAAGATAACAGTTGCCAAGCAGTTTATATCTGTGGCGCTAGGCGCATTGGCATTTATTGCAACTTCACTAATACCTTTGTCGTTTTGGCAGCGTATCCAACCGGCATTGATTATTTCAACCATTGTGACTTCGGCGATCCTAATGCTGCCTGAAACCGCGATAACCCCAGTTATAAACGGGGCAACACGTTGGATTGTAGTTGGTCCGCTGTCGTTTCAGCCATCTGAGTTATTAAAGTTTACGCTGCTCATCTACGTAGCCACGTTCTTGGCGAACCGAGAACGCTTGGGCGCAATATCTAACGCCAAAGAGACCATTATTCCAATGGCAGGCGTCTTGGCTGTACTGGGACTTGTTGTAGCGGGTGTGCAGAGTGACCTCGGGACTACTATTTCGATAGTTACCATTATGCTCACCATGCTTTTTGTTAGCGGCGTGCCAATCCGTCACCTTGGGACTTTAGCTGCAGGTCTCTTGGGTTCAGCAATCGCCGCCATTCTATTGGCTCCTGAGCGGGTAGAGCGAGTTCTGACGTTTTTAAATCCAACGGCAGACTTGGCCGGAGCGGGGTACCACATTAACAACGCCTTAATCGCCATTGGGTCTGGTGGTATCTTTGGTCTGGGCCTTGGTAAGAGCGTGCAGGCTTACGGATATCTACCAGAGGCCGCCAACGACTCCATCTTTGCAATCTATGCCGAAAAGTTCGGTTTTATAGGGGTGCTAGTAATGTTTGCTCTCTACGGTGCGCTGCTATTTAGAATTATCAAGGTCGTTGAACACTCACCAAACTTTTACATGCGCTTGCTGGCTAGCGGTGTATTTGCCTGGATTGCGGCGCATACGGTTATTAACATTGCGGCCATGCTCGGAATTATGCCTCTAACCGGAATTACGCTACCGTTACTTAGTTACGGCGGAACCTCACTGGTCTTTATGATGGCTGGATTAGGTTTAGTGTTTAATATATCAAGATACACCCAGTTTGAGGGTGGCAGAAAGAAAGGAGGCCCCCGTGCGGATATTCATGACGGGCGGCGGAACGGGCGGTCACGTATCGCCTATAACAGCCGTAGCCTCTGAGATAAAACGGCATTTGCCAGATGCTGATATCCACTTTGTTGGTCAGCGCGGTGATCGCTTTTCTAAGTTGCTCGATGACTCTGAGCAAATCGACTCCAGTCACCGGGTCTTTGCTGGTAAATGGCGGCGTTATCACGGCATACCGATGTGGAAGCAGCTCTTGGACCTGCCAACACTACTACTTAACATAAGAGACGTGCTCTTAGTGCTAGTTGGTCTAATTGAATCGGTCTACTTAATGCTTCGGTACAGACCAGACGTAGTTTTTGTTAAGGGCGGCTTCGTTGGCATCCCGGTTGGGATAGCAGCAGCTATTACTCGGCGCAAGATTGTAACTCATGACTCTGATGCCATACCCGGTTTAACTAATCGAGTTGTCGGTCGCTGGGCAAACGTAAACGCCACCGGAATGCCTCCGAGCTATTATCCGTATCCCAAAAACAAGATTGTTCAAGTCGGCGTTCCGTTTTCGGCCAATTATAAAAAGATAACTGAGGCTTCTCAGGCCAAGTTTAAGTCTGAGCTTGAGCTCTCGGATCGCTTGATGGTGCTAGTAACCGGCGGCAGTCTGGGTGCTGGAAGAATCAACGATGCGGTAATCGCTATTGCGCCTGAGTTGATAAAACTTGCCAACGTTGTCCATGTTTGCGGACAGGATAATTTCGAAAGCGTAGCGCAGGATTTGACGAGTAGGGGAGTGGATGTTGAAGTAGGGGAGGGGTACCGTTTGCTGCCTTTTGTAAAAGACGATCTTTATAAATATTCTGGCGCAGCCGACGTGGTGATCGCCCGAACCGGAGCAAATTCTACAGCCGAATTAGCCGCGCAGGGCAAGGCGGTGGTGATGGTGCCCAATCCTCGTCTAACAGGGGGACATCAGCTAAAAAATGCTCAAGTGATGTTAGATGCTAATGCCGCCGTGATAGTAGATGAGTCGGAACTAGTTAGAAACCCAGAGCTATTGCTAGAGCAGGTCCGTCAGCTTTTGGATGATAAAAATAAACGACAGACACTAGGCGAGGCCTTGCACAAGTTTGCTTTGCCCAATGCATCAGCTGAGTTGGCGACGGTGTTAATAGAAGCTGCGGCTAACACGGAGCATAGTCATCGTGGCTGAACGAAGACGCATGCGTGGTGGTGGGGGTGAGTATATTCCCGGCCAACAGCTGCGAGACAAAACTATAGAGGACCGAGCCAATCAGCGCCGGGCTGAGCGCGCAAAGTTTGCGCGGCAGCAAACGGTACGTCGTTGGCGAAACCTGGTCCGAAATTTCTTCCTATCTGTTTTAGCAGCAATTCTTCTTCTACTTATTGGCAGTCGCATGATGGTAACTGGTGCAACAGTGGTAACAGACGACCCTGAGCTCAGTAGTAAATTAGAGGTCGCAGCCAACAATTATCTCGGTAGTAGTTTGTTTAGAAACTTTAAAATCGGCGTCGACCGAGCTTCTATGGCGCAAGAACTAACCCAGAACAACCCAGAGGCAGGGGAGGTTAGAGTAAGCCTACCTCTGTTCAGCACAGAGGTTAAAGTTGAAGTAACTGGCCGCAAATCCGCGGCGTTGCTTATAACCGACCCCGATAACCCAGTATATGTAATCGACGGAGAAGGTGTAATTTTTGCTGAAGCAGGGGAGGGTGCTGATCTGACTGCCCTGCCTGTCATCAGAGACAGCACAGGTATTAACCCAGAGCTTGGCCAGAGTGTCACCTCACCAACAGTTGCTCGGTTTATTCTAATTATGAACAACCGGTTGCCTGAATTTGGATATACCCCTGTTGAGTACGAAGTAGGGGAGGCGCTGCGCCAAGTCAATATCAAGGTTAAAGACAAGCCATATATTTTAAAAACTTCTACCGAGCAAGGGGCAGGACAGCAGTTAGCGGTCCTGAGATTCGCTACCAACTGGCTACAACAACACAAAAAAGCCCCTCAGGACTACTTAGACCTGCGTGTCGATGACAGAGTGTATTTTAGATAGTGCTCTCTCTTCTCCTCTTCATGTTCGTAATTTGTTCGTAATGTAGGTATTGCAGAAAAACATATTAAAGCAACATAAAACATGCAATGTCAAATAATGGGGTAAGGTAGGGGGATAGGGAGAGTGGTGTAGTCGCACAACATAAAGCACAACAATGCAGGCTGTTGTCAAATAGTGTTGTGGAAAAGTTTCAGACCATAGGGCCGTATGCTGGCCACAGTAGGCCTAGAAGCAGGCCTGGGCTAAGCAAGGCTATGGTAGCGCTTAAGAGTGCAAGTAAACGCTTAACTAACGCTGCGCGCGGCAATTATACAGATAAAGTCCCCTGCCAGGATGGGTGTATGGTCAACTTCGGGTAAGATATAAAGACTTCGCAAAATATACATTGTGCGACACTATGTATATCGTTTTGTTTTGATATAAATACCCATTGTTGTCTGTATTTAAATCCTTGATTTTGCTTTGTGGGCTTTGCTTGCACCCTCTGCTCTTCTGCCCCGGCTTAATGTAAGCTAATGGTTTCGTCGCCACTTAAGGTGCCGTTACTTGGCTTTTTCGGCTGCTGCTGCTGTTTTTTAGATCTGTTCGACCCCTGTGATTTTTGCGGTCGATTTTGGTTATTTGAATGGTTCTGACGAGGTTTTTGCCCTTGATGACCACCAGATTGCTGTCGATCATAAGTGTTCGCATTATGTTCTGCTTTTGCCATGCTAGTTTTTCTTATCAAGTCTTCTATCTCAGCTTTTGGCCGGGAATACATCTTCCTTGAATGCTCAATAATCTGATGACTAAAGTCTTGCTGCGATGGCGGGATATTAAGTGTCGTGGCTGAGAACGCTGGAGCCTTTTCGCCGTCTATGGTCATTGTAGCCACAAAGTGTCGGTTATGGAGCTGTATGAGGTCCTGAGACTCAAATTGTGGCTCAAAGTAGCGCTGGAGCGCCGAAGCGTCGTCTGCCCCCACTCTAAATGAAACAATGGTACCGACGTTGCCAAACACCGCGTCTTTGACGACCGGATCCATCTGCGAGACATATTGGTTCGCAACAGCCAAGTTCAGGCCGTACTTACGAGCTTCGGACAAGATAACCGCAAACGAATCAGTAGCAAAGTTCTGAAATTCGTCTACGTATAGATAAAACGGACGCCGCTCGGCTAAGTGCTCGATGTCCGCTCGACTCATGGCGGCCAGCTGAATCTTGGTGACCATCAAGGCTCCAAGAATGGCTGCGTTGTCCTCACCTACCAAGCCGCGCGACAAGTTGACCATCAAAATCTTTCCGTTATCCATGATGTGACGGATGTTGATCGTCGACTTTGGCTGCCCCACGATGTTTCGGATCATCGGGTTAGCAGTAAAGGCCCCGACCTTGTTTAACACCGGTGCAACTGCTTCGGCGGCAAACTTATCATTCCAGCTGGCGAACTCAGTCACCCAGAAGTTCTTCACCACCGGATCGTCAACATGAGCGATGACATCGTTGCGGAAACCCTTCTCTGTTAGCATTCTGGTGATGTCGAGCATGGTCGCGTTGGGGTAATCGAGCAAAGCCAAGATTGTGTAGCGCAAGATATATTCCAGACGTGGACCCCAAGACTCAAACATGCGCTTAAGTACACCCACTAACTCTGACGAGATGTGGTTCTTAAGCGAAGGATCAGTGACTTCTAGCGGATTAAAACCAATCGGAAACGAGGTGTCCGATGGGTTGAAATAGACCACATCCTCTACTCTGTGGGCTGGAATGTAGCGCATAACATTAACGGCGTAATCACCGTGAGGATCGATTACGGCAAAGCCTTGATCCTGAAAGACGTCAGATAGCGTCAGCAGCTCAAGCATTCCCGACTTACCTACTCCGGTTTGGCCAACAACGTAGATGTGACGACCACGGTCGCTGCGTTTGGCACCGAACTGCAGATTTGTTCCGCGAAAGTTTGTAATACCAAAAGGGCTTAACTCTTCGCTTGGTACGGCGAGGGTCGATGGCAGATTTGGCGGCGGCTCAGCGGTTTTACTGGTTGCCCAAACAATATTTGGTGTTTCCACCGAAGTGTGTGGCAGATGGTAGATGCTGGCCAGCTCCTCGATATTTAAGATGTACCCGCTATCAATAAAGTGGCGAGCTCGGTAGGCTGCTAATGCGTCGGCGCTATAAGACGCTTTGCCCTGCATGAAGCCATTAAGGCTGGTGGTATTAAACTGTTTAAAAGTCCCCACCATGGCCTGCATGCGCAGCCTGGCGGTGTGTTTGTCGGTGCCTAAGTAAACTAGTCGGACTTTGACCTGGTAGCCAAGCTTGGTGCTCTTTTCTTCAATGGCGTTGACTCGAGCTTTCTCGCGCTCGCTTAGCTCTGGTGCGCTACTGCCTCCAGATCCAGCTTCCGGTGGTGCTGCAAGTGCAGCTATACCGCGCAGAAGCGTTGTCAGCATACCGCCAGATAAGAATCCCCCACCGCTTTTAATCTGCGATATTACTCTAGCTCCTCGCAGGTGCCAGGAGTCATCAATTGGTCGAGCTAGAATCTGAATCCACATTTCTTCCTGGGAGTCTTCGAGCTTGGCTAGCGTTGCCGTAACGGCGGCTAGTGGGTCGACTTCAAAGTTCGGGAAGGTCTTTATCGGAACGACTTCGTTCTCTACTAGTACCAGCTCTGCTGAGTGCACGATTGGCTGGGTTATTTCTCGGGCTGCGTAGTCCTCTTTTAGCTCATAAATCTGAACCGTTGGGTACTGTGCGTAAATTTGGCCCTCAACGAAGTTCTGCAGGTGTTTTGGCACCGAGACATAAAAACGTATCCGATTGCCGATGGCGGCGATTTCGTAACTCATATGCTCTTGCAAGGAGCCTTCGCGGATTAGTTCTTTGCGACTACGTAAAATACCGTGCAAGCTGGCAAACATTTGCTCGGCAGCTAGTTCTTTTTTGTCGTTGGCCCGCGGAATTTCCAGTAGTAGCATGATGCGCTCTTGGTCGCGAGCGCCGCTAGCTTTGCGGTTATTTTGGAATGCAAATACCGCCAGAATCACTGCTACGATTAGCCATAGCCACCACAGTGAGAAGAACAGGCCGAATAAAGTACCGAGGAAAGCGAAAGTCATATGTGTACTATTGTCTTGCAATCACTACCGTAATGCAACTACGGTAAGTGCGGATTTTTAAGATTTAAGCTTCTTCCAAGGCGTAAGTTGCTTTTGCAACTCGCTTGAACTGAGGCTTTCCCTGCAAGTTAAGCAGGATGGTGGTTTCTTTAACTTGTCGAAGTTTAAGCACGCGCTTGACGATTTCGTCGCGGTGTAATGGGCCGTTTTCCTTCTTAAGAACGTCAGCAATCATGTCTGCAACGGTGCCGCGCTTGTATCCCCACTCTTTTAGGGCATAGATGCCACGGCCAATTAACACAAAGCGATCATCTTTAATCAGCTCGTTGTGAATAGCTTGGGTCGTTACATTCTTGCGCTTAAAGGTAGAGTTCTTAATTGAGTCGGCAATTGCGCCAAAGTGCATTGGCTTGCCGCCTTCTTGAAGAATGACGTAAATTTTGTCGCGGATGTTCTTAGGGTTAACGGTTGGCCACTTGTTTAGGCCCCACTTGCCGTTTAGGTTTGCTAGTTGCTTTGATAGCGAAGCTAGCGCCTGAACGTGATCTGGGTGGTCTAGATCGCTCTTATCGAACAATTCGTTAACAGTTAGGGGCTCAGCGTGCTCGGTGACTATGGCTACTAGTTTAGAAACCTTGTCTTTTATAGCAGCTTCATCGTAAAACTCAGCGATGCCGGCTCCGTAAAAGAAGTTATCGTTTTCTTCTAGCACAGTAATCTTAGGGCTAAGCAGGCATAACCAAGCTACTCTAGACTCGGCTCGTCCATTTTCGCTCTCAGGAGTAACCTTAGCGGCTAGATCTGAGATTCGAGCAACTCGGCCCATATCGTGTAAGTTAGCCACTAGGACCTTCTCTACGTCGCGCATATGAGGCAAATTATCTTCTGCCTGAGCTTTTAGTCGAGAAATTATAGCTTTTTCAAGCTGACGAACTCGTTCGCGGGTAATACCTAACAACTCTCCGATTTGTTCGAGAGTTTCGCGGCGGTCATTTAGGCCAAAGCGACGATTAATAATCTCCCGCTCTCTTTCGCGGTCAATTGTAGCAATAATGTCGGCTGTAACCTTTTTTACGTCCACCGTTCCTAGGTCTGTTACTTCGCTCATAGGTACCTCTTTTAATAATATATGCTATCAGCGTTATGTTTATTATAAAACAAGATTAGTTTTGAGTCAAACACCTCGTGTCATAAGTTATTTTACCATGTAGTGGACGGCAATGAAACAAAAATTGATGATTTAACTACGACGACCTCGGCGGACAGGCTTTCCGTCTTTTAGCAGTTCCTTTACCTCTGTTTCGCTTAGCTTCGCCGGATCTTGATCTTTAGGAATCTTAGCGTTGACTTTGCCGTCAGTTATATAAGGCCCAAAGCGACCATTTAAGACTTTGATTTTGCCATCTTCAAAAGTTTGAATCTCGCGGTTGGCCTTTTTCTCGGCAGCTTCTTTAATCAATTTGCGGGCTTCGCTCTCTGATATGGTTAGCGGATCTAAGGGTTTTATAGAGACGTAAGTCTTATCTACCTTTACGTAAGGACCATAGGGGCCGATATTGGCAGTGATTTCTTCTCCGGCCTCTGTTGAGCCGACCACGCGCGGTAGCTTAAACATCTCTAGGGCTTGATCTAAAGTGACTGTCTCAATTTTTGCTCCTTTGGGCATTGGAGCAAATCTTGGCTTTTCTGCGTCAGCGCCAGCATCTTCATCGGTTGAACCGAGCTGAAGCATTGGGCCGTAACGTCCAAATCGAGCCAAAATTGGCTTCTTAGTCTTGGGATCAATGCCAATCTCCCGAGCTTGGGCTACACTGCTGCGCTCAATCTTGCCTGAGCCTTCAATTAGCTTGTGGAACGGGCCATAAAATTTATCAAGCATTGCGTTGCGCTCAAGTTTTCCGTCGGCAATGCGGTCAAATTCTTCCTCGACATCGGCTGTAAATCCGTAATCTACAATCTGGTCAAAGTGATCACCCAAGAAGTCGCTGAGGATTTCTCCACTCGGGGTGGGAATAAGCTTACCGCGGTTTGAACCAGTGTTTTCTGGTTCGATGCTTCGGGATACCTTGTCCTGGTCGAGTTTTAGTACGGTGACGTCGCGGGGTTCGCCCTCAGACTCGCCCTTTTCGGCGTAACCTCGAACCTGAATGGTGTTAATAATGGTCGCGTAGGTAGACGGTCGACCGATTCCGAGCTCTTCAAGTTTTTTAACTAAGCTACCTTCGCTATACCGCGCCGGTGGCCGCGCAAAAACCTCACGGGCGCTAGCAGATTCAAGCTTTAAAACGTCATTAGCTTTAACGGGCGGCAATATATCGTCCTCTTTCTTGTTGACTCCGTAAACTTTCAGGTAACCGTCAAAGACGATGACTTCGCCCCTAGCTTCAAAAGATTCCTCAAACGAGTCTGTAGCCCCCGATATATCGATGGTGATTACAGTTTTTTCTAGTTCTGCGGGCGCCATTTGGCTGGCTAGGGTTCGGTTTCGGATCAGTTCGTAAAGCTTCTGATTGTAGCTGTCGGTGCTGGCTTTTTCGGTGGCTACATCTGTAGGGCGAATCGCTTCATGGGCTTCTTGAGCTCCAGCCGACTTAGTCTTAAAGGTGCGGAATTGATGGTATTTTTCGCCGTAACTAGACTTTATGTATTCAGTCATCTGCGCTAGCGCCTGGCCGCTGAGGTTGACCGAGTCAGTACGCATGTAGGTGATCTTACCCTCTTGATACAGCTTCTGGGCCGCGCTCATGGTCGCTTTAGCACTGAAGCCAAGGCGGCTGTTGGCTTCCTGCTGCAAAGTGCTGGTCGTAAAAGGTGCGCCCGGATTGCGCTTGGCCGGTGTAGTTGTGACATCGCTAATCTTAAAGTTGGCGCCGATAAGACTTTCTAGGAACTTTTTAGCGGCAGCCTCGGTCTCGAATCGCTTTGGCAGCTCAGCCTTGAGGGTGGATTTATCAACAGTAAACTCGGCAGTTACTTTAAAGCTAGACGAACCAGAAAAGGCATCGATCTCGCGTTCTCGCTCTACTAATAGACGAACCGCAGGAGACTGCACGCGTCCGGCCGACTTGCCGCCGGGGACTTTTTGCCAAACTACTGGAGATAGCTCAAAGCCAACAATACGGTCTAGGATCTGTCTGGCCTGCTGAGCTTGGACCAAGTCCATATCTAATGTTCTGGGGTTTTTGACCGCTTCTTCTATGGCGTGCTTGGTAATTTCGTGAAAAACAATTCGGTTGGTCTTTTTAGGGTCCAGTTTTAATACTTCACATAGGTGCCAGGCTATGGCCTCACCTTCGCGGTCTTCATCGGTTGCAAGCCAGATTGTGTCGGCGGACTTTACAGCTTTTTTAAGCTGAGTGATTATTTTAGTTTTTTCTGGGTCAACTTCGTAAATAGTCTTATATCCGGCGGAAACATCTATCGGCTCTGCCCCACCTTTGGCTTTTTTGGCGATAGAGCGAATATGGCCAACACTTGAGAGGACGGTAAAGTCTTTACCTAAATACTTCTCAATGGTTTTGGCTTTGGCTGGGGATTCGACGATTACGAGGTTTTTAGACATAGTTTGGGTCGTTAGCGCCTTGTTTAGTAATTCCATTCTATCCTAAACATATTCTGGCCGACTGCAAGTGGCTCACGGTTCACCAATCTGGTTCGATCGATTATCAAGTTTATGAATAGAAGCGAATTAATAAGCAAGGTCCTTAAACATAGCTTACCGCTTGGCCATGTGCAAGCCTGGAAGTTAAGGCGCCTCATTAACATGAATTCTCCCCGCCCGCTCGGTCACTAGCTCTCTTAGTTCTAGTTCGGTAATTATTTGCTGCAGCTGTGGGCCATTTAGACCCATGATTGAACCCAGCTGGTCAGCGCTGAGTGGTTCGCGGCTAACAATGTCTATAAGGCGCTGCTCGGGGGCGCTCAGATGTAACTGATCGCTACGAGCTGCACTGAGTCCAAGCATTTCAAGTAAATCCTCCGTGGAAGTAACCGGCAATGCACCATCGGCGATCAGCCGGTTTGTGCCCTTGCTAAGACTGCTGGTTATGGGACCTGGCACGGCTAAAACTGTAGTTCCATGATCTAGGGCCAAATTTGCGGTGATCAGCGAGCCACTTTGCTCGCCGGCTTCAACAATTAACACAATATCTGAGAGAGCAGCTATTAAACGGTTTCTAGCTGGGAAGTGATATTTAGCAGGAGAGGTGCCAGGTTCGTACTCGCTGATTAATGCTCCCCCGCATTCTAAAATCGCTTTAGCTAGTTTTTGATGCCGGGATGGATAAACTAGGTCAATTCCACAAGGAAGCACCGCCACCGACTTGCCTTTAGCCTGCACTGCGCCGGTGTGCGCTAAGCCGTCAACGCCAAGCGCCAGGCCGCTAATAATCACGACTCCCCGGCTGGCCAAGGCTTGTGATAACTGAGTTGCAACCTGATGCCCGTAGCTTGTAGGTCGCCTACTGCCAACGATCGCAATCTTTATGGAGTCTGGTTCGGGCAACTTCCCTGTTACGAAGAGCTTCTTAGGTGGATCATGCATATTGAGAAATGACTTTGGCCACAGCGCACTATTCTGTTGATATGTCTTGTAATTCACCATAAACCTTTCAAAAAGTATTGACGTAAGTACATATACGTGTTAGTATTGCTGCTCGTAAGCCTGAAACATGGCTTTCGCACC
Source organism: Saccharimonadales bacterium (SeqCode) (assembly GCA_041751215.1). Classification (GTDB taxonomy): domain Bacteria; phylum Patescibacteriota; class Saccharimonadia; order Saccharimonadales; family JBGSXW01; genus JBGSXW01. The sequence goes on from JBGSXW010000003.1 coordinate 111,904, forward strand.
TTCTATACCCCTATTTGTTAGGTTGTTTGCAACGCTCGCCAAAGTATCTACCCTCCACTTTAGCGACACCTTCCTTAAAGAAGTGTGAAAACGTTGCAAACAAACTAACCCCTTTAACCGGCAGCCTCACGTGTGAATGGAGGTTAGCTGTAAACCCTATGGGTGGGTTAAAGGGTGTAATCGAGACTTAGTGGTGCCCACCCCCGCTAAGTCTCGTTTTTATTTGGCCTATTTTCAGGGCGAACTGACGCCGGCCTGCCTGTTGGCAAAGCCAACAGCTCTGCCAGCTCTTCGTCAGAAGCTCCAGTGCACAGGTGCAGTAGCAATAAGTACAGCACCGTTGCGCGCTTCGCTTCTTCCTTGCATTTCACGCCTGAAAATAACCCAAATGCTCGGAGTGGGATCTCTTGCTTTTTTATCGTGCTTGTGGTATAATGTTGGAACATCGGATTGTATCTGACGGTACTTTTACAGCTCTCTGTTCTTGTTCTTTGAGTGTTTTGATTGGAAAATCGTCCATTGTCGTGGTCGGCTTCCCAATCAAAACCAACCCTGATCTTCGGATCACCAACTAGAGGAGCAATTACAACATGGATGTCTACCTGATGTTCAGCCCCACCCGTACCCGCGAGTACACCCGCAGCCCCTTCGACTTCGATCACGACTTCTTCGTGAAGTTCACGAAGCTCGAGGCGGTCTGTGCCACCCCCGAAGCCACTGGCGCGGTCGGTCAGCGCATCATGGAGGACCTGCGCGCCGACTGCCCCCTCTTCGGGGCGATTCCCTACCAGGTCACCACTGGCTTTGGGATCTGGAAGGAGTACATGCCCAAGGCGTGGCAGGAAGCCATCGGTGTTCGCTCTGCTCCGCTCATCGGCGCAACCACTTCGACGGACACGGTCTTCGGCGAGTGCCCGGCGTGCCACCAGGCGCTCAGCAAGTCGGAGGAAGACAGTGGCATCTGCGACACGTGCACGGAGACCCTACGTTTTTGTATCAATACAAAAGCAACAATAGGGTCCTTTTTTCTTTTCTGAGCCATTTTCTGAATGTTCTGTTCATTGTCGCTTCCGCGACGCGACAATGCCACTTTTTATAAAGTGGCGTAAAACTTTCTGGCTGCTACCAAAACAAACTCATGAACCTGCAAAGCCAAAGACTTGGGCAACTGCGGAGTCCATCCGAATAGTCCTCGTCGCTCCAGGTCTTTGACTTCACAGCTTCAGAGGTTTTGGTAGATGCCGAAGGAAGGTCCTCAGGTTATTATTCGCAGCATAACACCAAAGAAAGAGGAGACCTCTAACCCTC
>JBGSXW010000004.1:0-7583 GCA_041751215.1 Saccharimonadales bacterium (SeqCode)
TAAAGCAGCCTTTTTCGGAGCCATTTTCAACACCGTTCCAACTTACGCTCAAATAAACTTGAGAACCAAAGAAAAAAGCTCGCTACCAGAGGTAAACGAGCTCTTCCTGATTCATACGAACCTTAAATCCCAATATGGTGATCCCTACGGGAGTCGAACCCGTGTTTTTAGGATGAGAACCTAATGTCCTAACCACTAGACGAAGGGACCGTAACTGTTGTCAGAACAGGGGCCATACTAGCACGATCGACCTCTGATTGTCTAGTTGCAACCAAAGTAGATTCAAGCCATAATACAAGGGAAACATAAGGATTATGAATTGACGCTTTTAACGCCGTTGCCGGCCGGGTGGCACTCGAGAATAAACTACGCAACCGCACCAGTTAGTGTGTCGATTTTACTTTTAGCTATTACTGTTCGCTTGCCCTTTGACCTGCCAGAAAGCCTTGGCTATGCCTTGAGTCCAGCAGCAGTGATAATGGCCGGTATCCACGCCTTTTACACTTTGGGGGCATATCGATTTGCCGCCAAGCGAAACAGCGAACTAGCAAGTTTGGCTGGATTCATTCTGTATCTGATTTTAGTTAGCCTAATTATTCAGGCCGCTAGCGTGCAGACCGGCATATTTGTTTCGCTGTGGACTATTGCGCTGTTTATTGCTGGAGCCTATGGGCCGATCTTGCTTGGCAGTTTAGGGCTGTTGTCTGTTATCTACTTTGCACTGGCTCAAACCGGAACTTTGGGCAGCTACACAACCTATCGGCCTCTGACCTTTGGCATAACACTAGTCTCGGTTGCTATTAGCTTTTTGTTTTGGAACAACATCAGCCAAGAATCATCGCCTTTTGCTAAGGGCTTAAGACGTAAGCGCAGCAAAGACGACAAACTAACCATTGATCCAGAGATCCTAATTAATTCGATGGGGGACGGCGTTGTGGTTATTGATACCGATGGCATCATCCAGGTTTTTAACCCATCGGCTGCGAGTATTACCGGCTGGCAACAAGAAGAGGCTTTGAGCTTAGACTACAAGTCGGTGCTGATCTTGACAGACCCTAAAGGCACTCCGCAGCCAGAAACAAGCAATCCTTTCATTAAGTGCTTACAAAGTGGAAATGTAATTAAAGACGGCGACACTTTTATTAAAAGTCGCTCCGGCAAACAGCTCGACTTATCAATGGCGGTTTCACCGATTAAATCGCCTGAGGGTGGAGTAGTGGCAGCAGTTGGCATCTTTCGGGACGTTAGCGAAGAACGCAGCGAACAGCGGCAGCGCGCAGAATTTATTTCTACTGCCTCACACGAAATGCGCACACCGGTAGCCGCCATCGAAGGTTACTTGGCCTTAGCTATGAATGAACGCGTAGCTAAAATCGATAGTAACGCCCGCAACTATTTGCAGAAGGCCCATTCCTCAACTCAGCACCTCGGAAAGCTCTTTAAAGACTTGCTCACCGCTGCGCGCTCAGAAGACGGCCGCCTGGTAAGCAGCCCTAAGGTAATCGAAGTGGGGGCGTTCTTAGAGGAAATTAGCGAAGGTATTAAGTTTGCTGCCGAAAAGAAAACCCTAAAACTTGAGTTTGACTACAGTGGCAAGCAGGGCGGCCCGATTGCAGCCAGCGGACAGACTATTCGGCCAGTTTATTACATCCAAGCCGACCCCGACCGTATGCGCGAGGTTATAACAAACCTATTTGATAACGCCGTTAAGTACACCGAGCAGGGCAAGATTACCATTACTATGTCGGCCGATGACAAAACAGTCACAATTGGTGTTAGCGACACTGGAATCGGTATTCCACCAGAGGACATCCCACACTTGTTCCAAAAGTTTTACCGCGTCGATAACACAGCAACTCGCGCCATTGGCGGTACTGGTTTAGGACTATTCATTGCCCGCAAAATTGTCGAACTCTACAACGGACGAGTCTGGGTTGAGAGCAAATACGGAGAGGGCAGTACTTTCTATATCCAGCTGCCACGGCTAACTCCAGAACAAGCCGGCGAGCTAATAAAACAAGAGGCCACGAGACAGTCTCCCTTAGGCGATATGAACCGTGAAGTTAGCCGTCCGACTACTGAAATTAACGCACCCGCCCAGCCCACAGCCAAGACCGGCAAAGACGAGGTGATAAGCTAGATGATTGCCTAGATGAAAACGCTAGTGTTAGAATGGAGGACAGTATGACAAAAGTAATGTTAGTAGAGGACGATAACAACCTCCGAGAAATTTATGCCGCTCGGCTCGCTGCCGAGGGTTATCAGATAGTGGCCGCCAAAGACGGCGAAGAAGCTCTAGCCATGCTAGTTAAAGAAAAGCCAGATGTAGTTTTATCCGACATCATGATGCCCAAGATCAGTGGCTTTGACATGTTAGACATTATTCGCTCAACTCCAGAAACCAAGCACACCAAAGTCATTATGATGACGGCGTTAAGCCAAAAAGAGGATCAAGAGCGCGGACAGCAGCTCGGAGCAGATCGATACTTGGTTAAATCTCAGGTTACTCTTGAAGACGTAGTACATGTTGTAGCCGATGTCCTTGACGATGGCAACGCTCCGACACCGGCACCTGATGCAGCTGCTCCAACCGCGGCAGCGCCAGCTACCACAGATCCTGCTGCCCAGCCGGCTCCGGCAGCCCCCACTCCCGCAGCAGTTCCTGAGCCTACTCCTGCAGCTGAACCAGCAGCCCCTGCGGCGCCACCAGAACCGACACCAGCTCCCGCAAACTTAGGTACTCCAGATCAGCCTGCACCGACTCCACTAACGCCTCCAGCCCTACAAATCGAAGTTCAGGACCCAACTCAAGCCCCAGCCGAACCGCCGTCTCAGTCAGCATTGCCTGCTCAGCCACCAGCTCAGCCCGCCCCTTCGGCTATGCCAACCGGTGCGCCAAAGAGTGGTGACTCACTGCCAGAGCCTAGACGACAGCGAATCATTCAGCCAATTAGCGACCCTAACGAAAAAACCGACATTAACGTTTTACTAGAAAAAGAGATGGCTAACGAAGCTGCCGCCTCGCTCACCCAAACTTCAGAAAGCGAAGAACCACAACCAACGGCACCAGCTCCCGCGCCAACACCGACTCCTGGGCCAGAACAAAATCTCGAACAGAACACCGAACCAGGACCCAACCCAACAGCTCAAGCTACAGAAGACAACAAGCCAGCTTCGGTTAATCCAACCGACATCGCGCTTTAAATTGCTTGGAACTTATTTGGAATTTAAGGTTTAAGGCTTAGAATTTAACTATTATGCGGCTAAATCAATTCATAGCTCATGCTGCTGGTTTGTCGCGGCGCCAGGCAGATGAGGCCATTATGCAAGGCGATGTACGCGTCAACGGGCTTATGGCGCGAGTCGGGCAAGCTATAAGCCCAACCGACAAAGTCTTTTTAAGCGGCGAGCAAATAACCATTCCTGAGTATTCTTATCTCTTATTTAACAAGCCCGTCGGCTACGTCTGCTCGAGGCGCGCACAAGGTGAGGCAGCTACCATTTACGAACTGATCCCAAAGAAGTATCACCACCTAAAAGCGGTCGGACGTTTAGATAAAGATAGCTCAGGTCTGTTGCTGCTAACCGATGACGGACAGCGAGCTCAAGAGCTAACTCACCCCAGTTACCGCAAGCAAAAAAGCTACGAGGTTTTGCTAGACAGGGCCTTATCGCCAGCAGATAAAGACGCGGTAGAAGCAGGCATTAAGCTTGACGACGGCATTAGTCAGCTCAAGCTTGAGGGGCAAGAAGATCAGTGGCAGGTGTTGATGCACGAGGGTCGCAATCGACAGATTCGTCGTACCTTTGACGCTTTAGGCTACAAGGTCACAAAACTACATCGCACCAAGTTTGGAGACTACGAGCTTGGTGACTTACCGAGTGGTGAAGTCAAAGCTGTTCACGCGACATAAGATCGTCTAGGGTACCACGACGAACCAGCAAACGCGCCGTACCATCGGGCTGTACCATCACTTCTGCAGCCCCAAAAAAGCTGTTGTAGCCCTCGGCGTTCATGGCCGAGCTATACGCTCCCACGCCGCCGATAACTAGCAGGTCGCCGATTACAGTCTCGGGCAATTGTCTTGGCTCAATCGACTCTGGATCGCCCGGAGCTGGAGTAAGAACATCACTAGACTCACAACAATGACCAACCACCACGTAGGGCTTCGTTGGTTTATCTGAGGTTACGTTCGTAATGGGGTGCTGTGAGCCGTAAAGCGCCGGTCGAAGCAGTTCGCTCATCCCCGAATCAACTTTAATAAACTCGTATTTTCCGGTGCTAACAATATCGCGGGCCTCGGTTAGCAAGTAGCCAGCGTTCGCAATCAAGTACGCCCCGGGCTCAACCTCTAGCCCAACCTTGCGGCCAGTGCGTTGATTAAACAATTCCAGCTCTTTAGCGGCGCTGGTTATAACCTCGGGAGTTGGGGTGTCTTTTTCGCCTTCAATTCGAGCAACTTTAAAGCCGCCGCCCAAGTCTAGCGACGTCGCCTCGGGAAAATGCTGCAAAAGATTTATAGAAACACGAGCCACTTCTTCCCAAACCTTATAATCTGTGCCGGTTCCAATGTGAGTGTGAACGCGTACGACTTTGAGGCTGTGCTTGGCGATTAGCTCCTGCACTTTGTCTAGTTTTTCGTGCCAGATACCGAAGCTGGAGTTGGGACCTGCTACCGTCAGTCGGGCATTTGCGCCCGAGCCGCGGCCGGGATTAATCCTGATTGTCAATTCGCCACCCGGAAACTGCTCGCCGTAGGACTGAAGTTGATTAAGCGAAGTAGCGTTAAACTGAACCCCCTGATCAACTAGCTCGGCTAGGTTAGCAGGCAATTCCTGCGAAGTTAACAGTATCTGATCGCCAGCGATTCCGGCTTTTAGCGCTCGCTGGGCCTCAAAACCGGAGCTGGCGTCGATCTTAACGCCCTCGGACTGAAAAACCTGAAGGATAGCCGCTAGGGGATTAGCCTTCATTGCGTAGCGAACAGTTAGCGGAATAGGCAGCTCTAGTTTGGTCAGACTGGCCGCTTGCTTGCGCAGGGCCGCCTCGTCGTAGGCAAACAGGGGTGTGCCAAATTCTTTTACTAGTGATTTCATATCCATAGCAGAAATACTACCACAGTTATTTGACTTGTTCTTTGGTGGAATTATTGTATAATCGCATCAAAGGAGAATCGCAGTGACCGAAGGAGAAAGAATCGGCTTTAGCCCAGATGAAGAAGTGCTCGGAATCGACCAAGACCGAGCCGATTCAGTTCGAGCTGCCTTAACGGACGCCGGTTTCGTAATTGAGCAAGGGATGATTATTGATCCTAAGGTCTATGTAGACACCGACCTGACCGTTAGCTCCCTAATGCGAGAATTTGACAGATCTCAAGGACATCGATGGTATGACCCAGACAACGTTGAGTTCGGTCCTAGTTTTAAAACCACCAACCCCAGCCCTGAATCAATAGCCATCTGGAAAAGAACCGAGCAGTAGCAGTTTGCTATTGTAGAGAGAGCCATGAGTAATCGTTTACCAATTGTAGCTATAGTTGGCCGCGCCAATGTCGGCAAATCGAGCCTGTTTAACAGGTTAGTTGATCGACGCCAGGCGATTGTTGCCAACGAGCCCGGCACCACTAGAGATTCGGTTCAAGCCAAAGTTTCTAGTCGAAAGGGCGAATTTTGGATTGTCGACACTGCTGGTCTTAAAACCCCAGACGATGACTTTGAGTTTACGATTCAAGAACAGATCAAACAGGCAACCGACAGTGCCGATCTAATTGTAGTTTTAGTTGATGCCTCAGGAGCAATCAGCGAAGAAGATAGGCGAGTGGCCAAGTTAGCACTAAAGTCTAAGAAGCCAGTAATTCTTGGTGTCAATAAAATCGACAAAACCAAGCAAGCCATTCCAGAGGGCTGGGAGCGTCTTGGAATCAAAGAACGAATTGGCCTTAGCGCAGCGCACAATATCGGCACAGACGAGCTAGTAGACGCTGTCACAGCCAATATTCCTAGCCGACGAGAAGAAGACGACCCCAACCGATTAAAAATAGCCCTGATTGGTCGTCCAAACGTCGGCAAATCAAGCTTATTCAATACTCTAGCTAAAAAACAGCAGGCCATAGTTGCTGATGTTGCTGGAACAACTCGCGACGTAAACCGAACTCTAGTTCGCTATCATCAGCGCGAAGTTGAGCTGCTCGACACTGCCGGCATCCGCCGACCGGGAAAGATTGGTACTGGAGTTGAGCACTTTAGTGTCATCCGAGCCCTGTCAGCCATCGAAGAATCTGATGTTTGTTTGTTGCTAATCGATGTTAATGAGCTGGGCGTTCATCTTGATCAAAAACTAGCTGGGATGATCAAAGACTCCGCCAAGCCAATAGTTTTAGTCATCAGCAAATGGGATAGTGCCGATAAAGATGCCTATACCCGTGATTATCTTGCTAAAAAACTTGCTCTGAACTTTCAGCACGTTCCTTGGGCGCCGCTGGTCTTTACTAGCTCTGTTACCGGACAAAATGTAACCAAGCTTCTAGATCTAGCCAGCGAACTTCATCAACGAGCTCACATTAAGTTCACCACCAGCGAACTAAATAACTGGCTACGCGAAGCTGCTGCTGATCATCCGCCAGCTGGACTCAAAAACACTCAACCCAAGCTACGGTACGTAACTCAGGTCGGCGAGGGTCCAATTCGGCTTAGAGTGTTTGGGCGAGATACCAAGTTTTTACACTGGTCGTACAAGAGATTTTTAGAACGACGTCTGCGTGAACTGCGCGATCTAAGCGGGGTTCCAGTTATACTAGAGTTTAGCGATAACGAGGATAAACGTGAGCATTCGAACTGACATTAAGCCCGGCGGCAACAGTCTCTTTAACTCAACGCAGAAGCGGACCAAGTTAATCGTTGGGCTTGGCAATGTCGGTGATGACTATACAAAAACTCGCCATAACTTTGGCTTCATGGCTACTGAGTGCTTCCGCGAACAGAATGAACTGCCAGCCTTTAAAGACAAGTCGAAGGTGTTTGCCGAGGTTAGCGAGGGAATCGTAAACGAGCACAAGGTAATTTTGGCCAAGCCAACGACTCTTATGAATCTGAGCGGAAAGTCGGTGTTTGCCCTAATGGAATACTTCGAGATCGTCAACGACGATGTGCTGGTGCTGCACGATGAGCTAGATATACCTTTTGGCACTATTCGAGCTCGTTTTGGCGGCGGAACAGCCGGACACAACGGCATAGCCTCGATAGTTCAGGCCATCGGCGAAGATTTTCAGCGAGTCCGACTCGGTATAGGCAGCGATCATCCCCAGCGCAGCAACGACGCTGCTAGGTTTGTTTTAAGTAACTTCAGTAAAGAAGAGTCCAGCGAGCTTCCTAAACTCCTAGAACAAGCCTCTAAGCTGGTAAGCCAGTTCGTAACTGAGGAACTAGAAGACACCACCTTTTCAGAGGGTTAGAGGTCTCCTCTTTCTTTGGTGTTATGCTGCGAATAATAACCTGAGGACCTTCCTTCGGCATCTACCAAAACCTCTGAAGCTGTGAAGTCAAAGACCTGGAGCGACGAGGACTATTCGGATGGACTCCGCAGT